>CADBNU010000326.1 GCA_902796085.1 Heyndrickxia coagulans | reverse complement strand
TTATTATTTTCGCCCCTAAAATGTCCGTTGTGAAATCTTGTAAAATTAAAAAGTAAAAAAGTTCTAATAATTATACTAATAAATAAAATACAATTAATTGTGAGATTATGATATGGGAAATCAATTTCTCTAAATAGAAGATGAACTATAAATACATTAATTGCGAAACATTTATAGACAATATGCTATCTATATCTAACTAAATTAAAACAGCAGTCTAAGAATAGACTGCTGTTTTAGAATATAAATGAGATAATAAATCCAATTGATAATAAAAATCCAAAGAACGTATTCGTCTGTGCTGTTGCTTTCATTGCTGGCATCATTTCAATAGGTTCTGTTTTACCCATGAACCCTTTTACAGCTTTGTATGCTTTTGGAATACTTAGTAATACAATGAGAAGCCATGGAGTTAAATGATTGAATATGATTAAACCGATAATCCATATATAGGAGATGAAGAAACTAGCTGCCATAATTTTTAATGCATTATCTCTACCGAGTAATACAGGCAAAGTTTTTCTTCCAAATTCTTTATCACCTTTAACATCGCGAATATTATTTGATAGATTAATAACCCCAATTAATATCGTTGTTGGGATTGATACTAAGATGGCAGTTGTTGTAATCGTACCAGTTTGAATAAAATAGGAAATTAAAATAATATTAATTCCCATAAATAAACCGGACATAATTTCGCCAAGTGGAGTAGATGAAATAGGTAATGGCCCACCTGTATATAGATATCCAACTAAAATTGAAATAACTCCAACTAAAGCGATCCACCAACTGCTATTTACACAAATATAAATGCCTAACAATATGGAAATACCGATAAATAATAAAGCCAGTCGCATAATTACTTTTGGATGAACTCCATCGCGGACGATTGTGCCACCAATTCCGACTGATTCTTCGTTATCGAGTCCTCTTTTATAATCATAGTATTCATTAAACATATTGGTTGCTGCTTGAATTAATATACTTGCAATAAGCATTGCCAAGAACAGTCCGATATGCACACGATTGAAAACTTCAAACGCTAACACCGTACCGAGTGTTACCGGTACAAATGAGGCCGTTAATGTATGAGGTCGCATTAATTGCCACCAAACTTGCCAACCTTTGTTTTTTTCAAGAGTTGTCCGCTGTTTGGCTTGAATATCAGGTTGCATGAGTTTCGCTCTCCTCTATTAGTTATTCAATTTTGACTAACATGTGAACTTCTATACTTAGTTTAGGGAATCTAAGAAAAAGTGTCAATTGATATAATTTCCTTTTCTGGATGGAAAATGATAAGGAAGGCTTTTATCTGGAGTATAGTCGATACAATATTTTCATCATGTTATAATAAAAAGAGTGACTTTTTATTATAGGAATAAATTTAGCTATTATCAGGGTTTCGGGGTGAAAATAATGAACGTTGGGATTAAGCACATGATAAATATAGAAAATTTGATAAACAGCGGGGTAGAAAAGGCGAGAAAAAATAAACATGACGTAATAGTTAGTTATGTTGAGAAACTAGATGGTATAGATGCTTTTCAATTTATTCATAGTAATATAGATCACTTTGTAAATGAAAATTTTTATTGGCAAGATGCCCATTCTAACTTATTAATTGCTGGATTAGGTGCTGCTATGACGATGAACGTAACAGACATAAATAACCGATATGAAAATATTAGTGAAGAATGGCAGCTATTAGTTGAACGTTCCATTATAAATAATCCATATCCTAAAGTAACAGGTGTTGGACCTGTTTTATTTGGGGGATTTTCCTTTGACTATGTAAATAAAGAATCCAATCTATGGAATAACTTTAGCCACGGCATTTTTTATGTCCCTAAGTATATGGTAACCAATGTGAACAGCCAAAGTTATTTTACGATGAATATAATATGTACCCCTGATGGCATGAAAGAAGAAGATATCGAACAAATATTAAAAGAACGAAATTTTATTTTACAGAATTCCAATGTTGACAATAAAATTCAAGTAAAAGAAAAAATGAGTCTTCCAAATGTTATAGAAAAAAATAGTTCTCTATGGGTACAGCAAGTAAGGAAGGCAATTCACTTACTCAATCAAGAATATGCAAAAAAAGTAGTATTAGCACGTGATTTACATTTATTGTTTGAGAATGAGATTGATCGTGTGGCTCTTTTACAAAATTTAAGAGATCAGCAAAAAAACAGCTATATTTTTTCATTAACAAGTAATGAAGATTGTTTTATTGGTGCTACTCCAGAAAGGTTAGTTAAAAAGGAAGGAAAGCGCATGTTTTCAGCATGTGTTGCTGGTTCTGCTCCTAGAGGTAAAACAGAAGATGATGATGAACGAATGAAAAAGGAATTACTAAATGATGAAAAGAATTTGGGCGAACATCAGTATGTTGTTGACATGATTACAGATGCCTTTCAACAACTTTGTGAGTCCATTAGTAAAGCTCATTCGCCTCAGATTATGACAAATAAAGATATTCATCATTTGTATACACCCGTTGAAGGATGGGCTAAAGATAAAAAATCGATCTTCGACTTTGTAAAAGAATTACATCCAACGCCTGCTTTAGGTGGAACACCAACTGAGGTGGCTTTACAAATGATCCGCGACTTTGAACTTTTTGAACGTGGTATGTATGCAGGACCAATCGGTTGGGTTGACTACAGACATAACGGTGAATTTGTGGTAGCGATCCGTTCAGGATTAATAAGGGATAGGGAAGCAGTGCTATTTGCAGGATGTGGAATTGTTCGAGATTCAAATCCAGAAAAAGAATTTGTCGAAACAAAAGTGAAATTTCGTCCAATGTTACGGGCTTTAGGAGGAAATATTTATGAGTAATCAAGAAGCGATGACAAAATATATTGGTGCTTTCGTCGATGAATTGGCCAAATCTGGAGTACAAAAAGTTGTTGTTAGTCCTGGTTCAAGGTCTACTCCGATTGCAATGCTTTTAGCAGATCATCCAGAAATCGAAGTTATCATTCATATTGATGAACGGTCAGCCGCATATTTTGCCCTAGGTTTAGCGAAAGCCATGAATAATACTGTAGCTATTTTATGTACTTCTGGAACAGCTGCTGCTAACTATTTTCCTGCAGTAGTAGAAAGTTATTATGCTAGGGTGCCTTTACTTGTTATAACTGCAGATCGTCCACATGAGTTGAGGGATATTGGTGCAGCTCAAACGATTAATCAAGTGGACTTATATGGGAAACATGTGAAATGGTTTCAAGATATGCCGTTACCTGAGAGTTCTATAGATATGTTAATGTTTGTACGAACGGTATGTTCACGGGCCGTACAGACTACAATGCAAAGACCATATGGCCCCGTACATTTGAATTTCCCGTTACGTGAACCGTTAGTTCCTAACATGGATGATCCTAACAAATTTGAAGGAACGGATTCTTCTAACGTAAAAATTATGACTAGTTATCCAACGTTAAAGGATAAGTCGTTCAATGAACTAGTGGATAAATTACCTAAGAAAGGTTTAATCGTTTGTGGACCAATGGATGTTTATAATCCAGCATTTAATGAAGCAATCGTTCAATTCGCCGAAAATGTAAATTATCCAATTATTGCTGATCCCTTATCCCAATTGCGAAGCGGCACACATAATAAAGAGTTAATTTTAGACTCATACAACGCTTTTCTAAAAAATGAGACTGCCCGAAAAAAATTAAAGCCGGAAATGATTATCCGTTTTGGCTCTATGCCGGTGTCGAAATCTTTAATGTTTTATTTGAAAGAACATGCTGATGTTCCTCAATACATCGTGGATGGTGGACAAGGTTGGCGTGATCCTGTTAGTAGTGCATACGAAATGATTTACTGTGATGAACAAATTTTTTGCGAGAAATTAGCTTCCTTAACGAATAATAAAACAAGGTTCAATTCAACATGGACTGACCAATGGTTAAGATTAAATCAATTAGTCAAAGAGAGTATTGTTCAAATTGATGATGAAGGTATAAGTGAAGGAAGATTAATTTATCACCTACAACATTTATTACCTAAAAAAGCGAGTGTTATGATTGGTAACAGTATGCCAATTCGTGATATGGACGACTTTTTCCATTCAAATAGTTCCGAGATCAAGTTATTTGGTAATCGGGGTGTAAATGGAATTGACGGTTTAATATCGACCGCTTTAGGTATTAGTGTCATTGAAGATCATACGTATCTGGTGGTAGGTGATTTAAGTTTTTATCATGATATGAACGGTTTACTTGCTGCTAAAATGCATGATTTAAATCTCACAATATTAATTATCAATAATAACGGTGGGGGAATATTTTCCATGCTTCAACAGGCGAATTACCCGACTTATTTTGAATTATTATTTGGGACACCCACTGATCTTCGATTTGAACATGCAGCACATTTATATGGCGGTAAATATTATAAAGTGGAAACATTTCAACAATATTTATCTGTTATGGAGCATACAAGGATGGAAAAGGGATTAAAAATTATTGAAGTATTGACGAATCGTCAAGAAAATGCAGAAATTCGTCAAAAATTGTGGAATAATGTTTCCAGGGAAATAGAAAACATTTTTGGGTAATAGAAATAATAGGATGATCGAGAAATGATTATAAATTTAAACGGGATGAACTACAGTTACTTTATTGTAGGAAATGGTGAACCTTTACTATTGTTCCATGGCTTTACAGGAAGTAAGAATACGTGGAAGCCTTTTATAAAAAAATGGTCGAAATTTTTTACAGTAATTGCTATTGATTTGCCGGGACATGGAGAAACAGAAAGCCCTGAACTAATTGATAGATATAGAATAGAAAATGTTGTGGAAGATATTTATACTTTTTTAAAAAAACTTAATATAGACCAGACTCATTTATTAGGCTATTCCATGGGTGGACGATTTGCACTATCTTTTGCAATGATATATCCGGAAAAAGTGTGTTCAGTTATTCTTGAAAGTAGCTCACCAGGATTAAAAACAGGTACAGAACGGTTACAAAGGAAAGAACAGGATGAAAAATTGGCTCGAATGATCGAAGAGGAAGGGCTTATAAGATTTGTTCAGTATTGGGAGAATATTCCTTTGTTTCAAAGCCAAAAACGTTTGTCGGAAGAGATTCAAGCACACATTCGACAAGAGCGTTTAGCTCAAAATCCTCATGGTTTAGCCAATAGTTTACGTGGAATGGGGACAGGTGTCCAACCATCCTGGTGGAATCGCTTAAATGAATTAAATATACCTACTTATATTATAACAGGTGAGCTCGACCGAAAATTCTATAAAATCGGACTTGAAATGGTAGCAAAACTTCCAAAAGGAGAAATGTTTACAATTTTAGAAGCAGGCCATGCTGTTCATGTGGAAAAAAGAGATAAGTTTGGTAAAATAGTAGTGGACATTTTGCTAGATGAAAAGGAGGATTCATAATAAATGGCAAGAGAATGGATTCGTGAACGCGAATATACGGATATCATCTATGAAACATATAATGGTATTGCAAAAATAACGATTAATCGTCCAGAGGTACATAACGCATTTCGCCCAGAAACAGTAAAGGAATTACTTGATGCATTTAGCTATGCTCGGGATGATCAAAAAATAGGCGTGATTATTTTAACTGGTGCTGGAACCAAAGCATTTTGTTCCGGTGGTGACCAAAAGGTTCGTGGTGATGGTGGTTATGTTGGTCAAGATGACCATATTCCACGTTTAAATGTGTTAGATTTACAACGGCTCATTCGGATTATTCCAAAACCAGTTATTGCAATGGTAGCAGGATACGCAATCGGTGGCGGGCATGTTTTACATGTTGTATGTGACTTAACAATTGCTGCTGAAAACGCTATTTTCGGGCAAACTGGTCCAAAGGTTGGCAGCTTTGATGGTGGATATGGTGCTGGTTATTTAGCAAAAATTATCGGTCATAAGAAAGCCCGGGAAATTTGGTATTTATGTCGTCAATATAATGCTCAGGAAGCGCTTGAAATGGGGTTAGTAAATAAAGTTGTACCTTTAGAACAATTGGAAGATGAAACAGTGAAATGGGCGGAAGAAATCCTTGAGAAAAGTCCAATGGCAATTCGCTTCTTAAAAGCCGCTTTTAATGCAGAATCTGATGGTATGGCTGGAATCCAACAGCTAGCAGGGGATGCTACGTTACTATATTATACAACACCTGAGGCACAAGAAGGTCGGGATGCTTTTAAAGAAAAACGGAAACCTAACTTTGATCAATTTCCACGATTCCCTTAATTCGGTCAGGAGTAAAAACAATAGATTTAAAAGATAAGCAGCTACCAATAGCTGCTTATCTTTTAAAGCATATTTTTTATGAGTTTTATTTTGCAGTTTTAAATGGATGGGTTCGCTTATTGCTCTATTAAAAGAGGTGACATCATGTTAGTTGAAGAAACACTACCAAACTGGCTATTAAAACGTGCTTATTTAACACCTGATCGTATTGCATTAATATTTAATAATAAAAAATGGACATTTAAACAATTAAAAGAGGATGTTATATCTACTGCTAAGAAACTGCATTTTGCAGGAGTGCAAAAAGGAGATCGAGTAGCGGTTTTACTTAAAAATCATCCAAATACGGTTATGATTATACATGCACTTCAGTTACTCGGTTGTGAAGCGGTTTTATTAAATATACGTTTACAAGAAAAGGAACTTTTATTCCAAATTACAGATAGTGAAGTGAAATTTTTAATAACTGAAGAAGAATTATTACCGAATAAAATAAATTTCCATTCCCATCTCCCCAATGCTATTCTCATCAATGAGCAAATACAGGATTTAAAAGAGAAAGAATTTGAATATGTGACAGAATTTCGTAAAAAAGCTGTATGTACAATTATGTATACTTCTGGAACGACAGGTTTTCCGAAGGGTGTATTGCAAACGTATGGAAACCATTGGTCTAGTGCTATAGGAAACATACTCAATCTTGGTTTACAAGAAAACGATGCATGGCTTACAGCCGTCCCCTTATTTCATATTAGCGGTTATTCAATTTTAATTCGGAGCGTATTATATGGCATCCCAGTTATCCTTTATGATAAGTTTGACGAGAAACGAATCAATCAAGATTTAATTGCAGGTAAAGCAACGATAGTGTCTGTTGTTACGGCTATGCTCCAAAGACTAATAGACAATTTAGGTGAACGTGAGTATCATCCTGCTTTACGTTGTTTCCTTCTCGGTGGTGGTCCTGCTCCTGTTACGTTGTTGAAAGCTTGTAAATCAAAAGGCATTCCTGTCTTTCAATCTTATGGAATGACTGAAACATCATCTCAAATTGTAACGTTATCACCAGAAGATAGTTTAGAAAAAATAGGTTCTGCTGGGAAACCATTATTTTTAAGTGAAGTGAAGATCATAACAGATAATAAAATAGCAAAACCGATGGAAATTGGTGAAATCGTTGTAAAAGGACCGAATGTAACAATAGGTTATTATAAACGAGAAGAAACTAATGAAAAAAGTTTTACTAGAGATGGATGGTTTTATACCGGCGATGTCGGGTACATGGATGAAGAAGGATTTTTATTTGTCATTGATCGACGGTCAGATTTAATTATTTCTGGCGGTGAAAATATTTACCCGGCTGAAGTTGAAAACGTTATTCAAACTCACCCTGGAATTTTAGAAGCAGCTGTTGTCGGAATTACGGATGAGAAATGGGGACAAATCCCTTATGGAATTTTTGTTGAAAAAGATGGTTGGCATGTGGAAGAACAGGAATTGCAAAAGTTATGTGAAGAACAACTTGCTAAATTTAAA
Organism: Heyndrickxia coagulans; assembly: GCA_902796085.1. Lineage (GTDB taxonomy): Bacteria > Bacillota > Bacilli > Bacillales > Caldibacillaceae > Pallidibacillus > Pallidibacillus thermolactis. The sequence continues at coordinate 19,922 of CADBNU010000326.1, read as the reverse complement.
GTTCCAAAAAAATGGCTAAAAACCACTAACCTACCGAAAACTGCTTCAAATAAAATTATGCGGAGACGTTTACGAGAAATGATAGAAAATAATGAGTGGGGTTAAGCTTACCCCACTCGTTTATGGATTTAGCGCTTTTTTTAGTGTCTCCAGATTATTTTTCATTAATGAAAAATAATCTTCACCATTTTCTATATCTTGTTTTGTTAGCACTGCTAAATTATGGATAGGGAGTGTATCAATTGTTGTTTCATTTTGAATAACATTCACTAATTTATTACTTACATTTTGTTCGACTAATAAATATTGAAGATGGTTCTCATCAATTTCATTAATAATTTCTACTAACTGTTTTTGAGAAGGTTCTTGTGAAGTTGAAATACCCGAAATGTTTAGTTGCTTTAAACCATAACGCTTTTCCCAATAACCATAGGCGGAATGAGAGACAACAAACTGTTTTACTTTTGCAGTTTCTGCTAACGTTTCAAATTTCTTATGTAAATCATCTAGCCGATTTACCAAATTTGTTAAATTTTCTTCAAAATAGGCTTTTTGTTCAGGCATCGCTTTACTAAGGGCATCTTTTATTGCTATAGCCATTTGCTTAGCATAGATCGGATCCAGCCAAAGGTGTGGATCAATACTACCATGCTGATGTCCATGATCTTCATGTTCTTCGTGTTCGTCATGCTCGTTCTGTTCATGGTCATGTTGCGGCTTTTCTGTTTCGTCTATTTGGACTTTTTCTCCAACAGCAATAACATTGACACCTTCATCTTTTAAAATTGGTTCTGCATTATGCATAAATCCTTCTAAATTATGACCTATGTAGAAAAATAAATCGCCATTTGCCATATCAATAATATCCTTTTGAGAAGGTTCATAGGAATGTTCATCAATGCCTGGTGGATATATTGATTTAACACGAACAAATTCTCCACCAATTTTTTTTGTAAAATCTTCCAATGGATAGACTGATGTATGAACGATCAGTTTCCCTTCAGTATCCTCCTTCGTACGATCTACATTACAACCTGTTAGTAAAATAATTAATAGAAAACTGATTGTAGCTATTAATAGTTTCTTCATAGAAGCCTCCTAAGTAAAAAATCACAAATCGTATTCATTACGATTTATCTAAAAGTATGATAATGGAAAACTGATATGATTGCAAGAAAAAAATGGAGCGGTTAACAGATATTTTTTACATACTGTTAAGTGGCTCCATTTATAGTATAGCGGATGACATTTCAATATTATTTTTCAATGCTGATTTTTTCTTTTTTTTAATGGCCATTCTTCGGGTACAGGATCCCAACCACCTTTATGTAGTGGGTGGCATTTTAAAATTCTTCGTATGGTTAAGTAACCACCTTTTAGTGCCCCAAAACGATAAATAGCTTCGACACCATATTGAGAACAGGTTGGATAGAAACGGCAACTTGGTGGTTTCATTGGAGAGATAAATTTTTGATAAAATTGTATGAAACGAATAAGTATTTTTTTTAACATAATAACATCCTCAAAATTTTAAGAAAATATTCACATTAATGACAATCTTTAATTTTTTGCAGGTGTATAATAAATTTTAGAAGGAATAATTATTTTCTTTCTACATAATAATATCACGTTTTGATAAAAGTAAAGAAGAATACATTTCCTTAAAGGAGGTTATGGAATGGATCAACAATTAAAAGATAAGATGAATCTCATTTTGGCTGATTTACAAGTTTTTTATATGAAACTCCATCATTTTCATTGGTTTGTAAAAGGGCCTCATTTTTTTACATTACATGAAAAATTTGAAGAGCTTTATGAAGAAGTTACAGGTCATAGTGATGATGTAGCCGAACGATTATTACAAAAAGGTGAGACCCCAATTTCTACATTGAAAGAAAGTCTAGAATTAGCTTCAATAAAAGAGGCAACATCAAAAGGTACTGACCGAGAGATGGTTACCGAAATTGTTCAAGATTTAGAATCAATCAATAAAAATTTATTAGAGACAATTGAAATTGCAAGTGATTCTGGTGATGAAGTAACCGTTGACTTATTATTAGGTATTAGTTCAAGTTTTGAAAAACATATATGGATGTACAAAGCATTCCTTGGGTAATTATGAAATGGCTGCCTTATCAAGCAGCCAATTTTTATGTATTAATTTAAATATTTATCATTAGGTAATGATCCTAAGTCTTGGTCTTGAACAATTTTTTCCTTTAACTTAAAAGCTAAATAACTACCGGTAATTTGGTACAATTCATTATCATTTAGTTCAGACATCACCCGAAGCATATCTTCCCGAGAGAGGTCTTGCATTATGGAATATATTAATAAATCGACGTCTTCTTCATCTGCCATTAGTTGATCTTTATAAAAGTTATATAACTCATCAACAAATTTCATTGTGCGCTCACTCCTTCTTATTGAATATCTTATGTTTATTTACTTTTACCATTAAATAAGAAAAAAGTCTAGATGAATGATGAATAAGAAAAATTTTATAAAAGGAAAGGAGACAGCCTGTAAGACTATCTCCTAGTAGTTTTATTTTACTTTTTTGACCCAATTAAACGTATCTTCTAATTTTCCGTATTGAATTCCCGTTATTGTATCATACAGTTTTTTAGCAAATTCGCCTGTTTCGTTATTATTGATTGTTATTACTTTATCTTCCCATCTTAATTCGCCGACTGGAGAAATAACAGCCGCTGTTCCTGTACCAAAAACTTCTTCTAATAGTCCTTTTTGATGAGCTTCAAAAATATCTTCAATGGCTATACGTTCTTCATGTAGAGGAACTCCCCAATCTTTGACAAGTTCAATGACAGAATCCCTTGTAACACCAGATAATATACTTCCGTTTAGTTTCGGAGTATAAATTTCACCATTAATTTTGAAAAAGATATTCATAGAGCCAACTTCTTCTATATATTTATTTTCCTTGCCATCTAACCATAACACTTGCTCATATCCCTTTTTCTGAGCGTGTTCTTGGGCAAGAAGACTTGCGGCATAATTACCTGGAGTTTTAACATGGCCAACCCCACCTTTAACTGCACGAACAAATTCATCTTCTACAAAAATCTTAACAGGATTTAATTGACCATCAGCATAATAAGCACCAACTGGAGAGAGAATAATCATAAATTTATAATGATAAGAAGGTCTAACACCTAAATATGGTTCGACTGAAATGATAAATGGGCGTATATAAAGTGAAGTGCCTTCTTTTTCAGGGACCCAATCACTTTCTAATTCAATTAATTGAACAAGCGCTTCTAAGGCTAATTTTTCATCAACTTTGGGGATACATAATCTTTCATTGGAAGTGTTTAAGCGAGCAATATGTTTTTCAGGTCGGAAAATGACGATGGTTCCATCGGCTTGTTTATATGCTTTTAAACCTTCAAAAACGGCCTGACCATAATGAAACACAAATGAAGCTGGGGATAAGGATAAGGGACTAAATGGTTTAATGGTTGGATTATGCCACCCGCCTTCTTCAATGTCATAGTCCATTTCGAACATGTAGTCTGTAAATACTTTTCCAAATTGTAATGTGCTTGGATCTGGTTTTTCTTTTAATTTGTCCGCTTTGACAAATTCCAATTGAGCAAGTTGAGTCATCGTTATACTTCCTTCCACATTTTAATGTTCAGATTTTTTATATTAATGAAAACTTAATAAATGTTTAAAGAGAATTATAATCCCGAAAAACTTTTTAGTCAATATATTTAAAAAATTTTTTCTTTTATTTATGATGTTAAGGAAAAAACATATCAATAATGAAAAACTGCACAATCGAGAAGAAGTTCTAAGAAACGTCCAGCAATTTAGGAATGAATCGTATTTTGATAAAAAAGGCATGAGAAGAATTATATCAATATTGTGTTAGTATATTATTGATGGGCTAAACAGAAGGAAGTCATTTCCGTAAGAGAAATAATAGTTTTCATGATACTATGTAATGTGTAAATCGATAAGTGTAGTTGCGAGGTTGAATAAGATGCATGAATTTATTGATAAAAATGGAAATCAAGTTCGGTTTACTTATTCAAGTGAACAATGGAATGATAAAGTAAAACATGTCCTTGTTATTTCTAAGTATAAAAATTTTTGGTTGTTCACAAAACATAAAAAAAGAGGATTGGAATTTCCAGGTGGAAAAGTGGAAGCAGATGAAAATTTGGAAGAAGCTGCAAAAAGAGAAGTATATGAAGAAACAGGGGGACAAGTAAAAAGCTTATTTCGTGTAGGTCAATATGAAGTTTGTGGAAAAGATGAACATTTTTTCAAGGCGGTTTATTTTGCAGAAATTGAAAAGCTGGAAAAAAAGAAAAATTATATGGAAACGGATGGCCCTGTTTTGAAAAAAATTTCAAATACGCTTTCCTTTTCAGGAGAAGAATATAGTTTTATTATGCAAGATGACGTTGTGCCGTTAAGTATCAAACGAATAAAAGAAGTTTATTTTTAACGAACTGCCAAGAAAGCAATGAAGTTTTATAGTAAATTTTACATGATTAAGTAGCGGACGCATCCTCAGGTATCTTTAGTCCTAACTCGGGATCTTAAGATTTACTTCTTATCCCGCTGGATTTGAGTATGTTTCAGTTTTTCTGCAAGTAGGGAAATATTGATACATTTTTGGCTCGCCGCTACTTTTACTTTTTCTATCCATTTGTATCTGGTGTCCTTCATTATTTATCTATTTTTAATTAGAGCATTTTCAATTAGTTCTACAATTTTATACATAATTGTTGCAAAGATTACAATGATTAAAAGCGACTGCATGACTAGTGTAAAATTAAATACTTGAAATCCATATATAATTAAATATCCTAACCCTTGTTTCGATACTAAAAATTCACCGACAACGACCCCTACCCAACTTAGGCCTACATTTACTTTCAATGTTGAAATAATGGCTGGAAATGATGAGGGTAAAATGGCTTCCTTAAAACATTGCCATCTCGTTGCACCAAAAGTTTGTAATACTTTCATATAATTTGGATCTGTTTCACGAAAAGAAGTGTATACGACGATTGTTGTAATGATTACTGAGATAATTGCGCCCATGGTGACGATGGAAGTCATGTTTGGACCAAGCGCGACAATTAAAATCGGTCCAAGAGCAACTTTCGGCATCGCGTTCAATACAACTAAATATGGATCGAGAATTTTTGACAATAATGGGGACCACCAAAGAATGGCGGCTAAAATAGTTCCAGCAATTGTACCAATTATAAAACCGAGAATGGTTTCGAATAATGTAATGGATATATGGGCGTAAATGGTGCCTTCAAGTATATTTTCCACAAATAAATTCCATACTTTGGAAGGGGAGCTAAAGACTAACGGGTCCACCCATTTAAGATTGCTTGCGATCTCCCATAGGGCAAAAAACGTGATAAAAATCAGAAGCTGGAAAAAAATAACAAAACGCTGTTCCCGAATTATCTTATTTTTATACTCACGATGCATGGAATCAATATTCATTTTGATTTTCAAGTTTTTCCAACTCCTTCCATATTCCTTGAAATATTTCATTGTATAACGGGTGATTTCTGGCCTCAAATGGTGGAATTTTACTAAGTTCTTCAGGGATATTAAATAATTTATGAACAGTACCTGGTCTGTTTGTAAATAAGTAAATTCGATTACTCATAGCAATCGCTTCACCTATATCATGGGTGACAAGTATTGCTGTCTTTTCAAACTGCTTTAATGTTTTAAATACGAGATCTTCTAATTTTAATTTTGTTTGAAAATCGAGCGCTGAAAAAGGTTCATCAAGTAGTAATAGTTTTGGATTTGTCGCTAATGTTCTTACAAGAGCCACGCGTTGACGCATGCCACCTGACAATTGGGTCGGAAATTGATTTTCTACATGGCCAAGCCCCATCTTTTTTAAAAGATTTAATGTTTTTTGTTTTGTTTTTTCATTTAATTGACCGGTTAGTTTTAAGCCGAGAAAAATATTTTCGCGAATGGTTTTCCACGGGAATAAATAATCTTGTTGTAACATGTAACCTGTGTTTTTATTTGGGCCAGTAATGCTTTCGTTATCGAGGATTACCTTTCCAACGCTAGGAGTGATTAAACCTGCAACAATGGAAAGGATTGTTGTTTTTCCACATCCACTTGGCCCGATTATGGATATGAATTCCCCCTCTTCAATTGTAAGATTGATGTCTGTGATGGCTAAAGTACGGTCATTTTTTGAAAAATAAACATGACTGACATCTTGAATCTGTAAGAAGCTCATAATTAGCCTCCCTTCACTGATGCATCTTTTTTAATTACTCTAATATACTTTCAGCAAACTCTGTATTCACATACGTATCATAATCAATTCTTTCTGGTAACTCACCGGCCTCTTCCATGATATTTTGCAGATTATTCCACTCTTCCTCATTTAATATTGGATCTTCGGCAAAGGATTTTTGAGATTTATATCGTTCGATAGAGGAAGTAATAATTTCCATATCCGTATCTTCAAAAAATGAAGCAATGGTTTCAGCTACTTCTTCAGATGGTGTGTCATATACCCACTTTTGTGCTTTATATAATGCTCTTACAAATTTTTCAATAATTTCCTCGTTTTTATTGATATAACTTTCTTTTGCCATAAAAGTGGTATATGGGATATGCCCACTTTCTTCACCAAAGGAAGCGACGATATATCCTCTACCTTCTTGTTCAAAAATACTTGCAGTTGGTTCGAATAGTTGCACAAAATCCCCTGTTCCGGATGAAAACGAAGGGGCAATATTTGCAAAATCAACGTTTTGAATCAACTCTAAATCTTCATGTGGATTAATACCATGTTGTTTTAACACGTATTCCCCGACCATTTGTGGCATACCACCTTTCCGCTGACCGAGGAAAGTCGAACCTATTAACATATCCCAAGTAAAGTCATCAATTGGTTCTCGTGATACAAGGAATGTACCATCCGTTTGAGTCAATTGAGCAAAATTAATGATCGGATCATCTGTACCTTGTGCGTTAACATAAATACTAGTTTCAGAACCGACTAAGGCGATATCAGCTCCATCCGAAATTAATGTAGTCATTGTTTTATCTCCGCCTGGTACTGTTGTTAAGTCGATTTCTAAACCTTCTTCTTCAAAAAAACCTTTTCCAATTGCGACATAAAACGGTGTATAAAAGATGGAATGGGTTACTTCTGCAATACGCACTTTTTGTAGACTTTGTTGTTGTGTACTGCAAGCGGAAAAAATGAACGTAAAAATAACCATGATAAATAATATTTTAAAGCCTTTCACATTATATTCCCCCTGTTATTTACAAATGCACTATCCGATACGTTATCGTATGTATCAATGTGAAATGTGTGAATGCCTAATTAAAAAAAGTAAATCTAGTCTTGTATGTATAATAGAGAAAAAAATAAATCGTAGAAATCTGAATTTTTGGTATACTGGAACTAAGGGAGGAATGGATAATGGCAATGTCTGTCCAGATTGAATCATGCATAATTACGGAAGGGAAAGAAAAAAGAGTAAAAGAAAATAATTTTGAACTTATTTTAGATGGATATCATTTGTATCCAATGGATGTATCTATTCCAGTAAAAAGAGGGGAAACGAAGGAACCAATAGGAGAAGGTATTATTAGAAGTCTTTTATTTTCAAAAGAAAAGACAACAATTGTATATACGTTAGCAACATTGAAAAATATTAATTAATGAAAATAAAAATAAAAGATTTGTTAGTGGGGCTGTCCATAAAGTAAGTACCTAATCGTTTTATTCCATTGCTAATCTACCACAGCGCAGAAGCATGTTTGGAAAGGGCTATAGGAACGTTCGTCTGCGTTTAGCTTTCGGCAAAAACTCTTGTACTTAGATTTGCATCACTGATTCTGTACACGTAGGAAAAATATGAAACAATTTTCTGCGTGGCCATCATCTTTCACTTCTAAATCGACTATTTTGGATGGACAGCACCATTTTATATTCAATTACTATAAAAAGTTCTTACTTTACTTAAAATAAAAAAACTATTAATATTATTATTACACTAAATATAGGTATAATTTTCAGAATAATGAAATAATATTATTTTCTTAATTCAGTAAAATGAAATAATTTTTTCTATAATAATATCTGAATAATTTTATTCTTTCGAATGATATTTTAATCTGAATTTACTAAAAAATATTGCAAATGTAATAAATTTGTAATAATATAAAAAACAAATATAACAGGTCGATGAGTATTACTATTCAGATTTTTGACAACAATCGAGGAGGGCCGACAATTGACGAAGCAACCACTTTTACAAATTAAGAATTTAACAACATCCTTTCGCATTCATGATGAGTATTATGCTGCCGTTGACAATGTTTCACTAAATGTAAATGAGAACGAAGTCCTAGCAATCGTCGGTGAATCAGGCTGTGGAAAAAGTGCTTTGGCGTTATCAATTATGAGACTTCATAACGAATTAAATACAAAGTTAGAAGGAGAAGTCAATTTTAAGGGACAAAATTTACTGACATTGTCAACTGCAGAAATGAATAGATACCGTGGGAATGAAATGGGGATGATTTTTCAGGATCCGCTTACAGCTTTAAATCCTTTAATGAGAATTGGTCAGCAAATTGAGGAAGCGATGAAAAATCATCTGAATTTATCTGATGCGGAAATGAAGGCAAGAAGTTTGGAATTATTAAAGAAAGTAGGCATTCCGAATCCAGAACGCACCTATTTGCAATTTCCTCACGAATTATCAGGTGGGATGAGACAGAGGGTAGTTATTGCAATTGCGATTGCATGTGAACCTAAATTTCTAATTGCTGACGAGCCTACAACTGCTCTGGATGTGACAATTCAAGCACAAATTCTAGATCTAATGCGAGAATTGCAAAAACAGATGAAAACAGGAATTATTTTAATCACCCATGATTTAGGCGTTGTTGCAGAAATGGCGGATCGTGTAGCAGTCATGTATGCAGGTGAAATTGTAGAAATTGCAGACGTATATACATTGTTTTCGAATCCATTGCATCCTTATACAAGATCGCTTTTTAATTCCATTCCTTCAGCAGCAGAAGGTTCAGATCGATTACATGTAATTCAAGGAATTGTTCCATCTTTAAAAAATCTCCCACGAACAGGATGTCGTTTTGCTAGTCGGATACCTTGGATTAAGGAGTCAGCCCATGAAATTAATCCAACCTTACACGAAGTCGAAAAAAACCATTGGGTACGCTGTACTTGTTACCAAGATTTCCATTTTCCTGATGATACGGAGGCAGTAAAATATGACATTTCTTAAAGTAGAAAATTTAAAAGTTTACTATCCTGTTCGAGGTGGATTTTTTAGAAGAGTAATAGATCATGTAAAAGCTGTAGACGATATTACTTTTGAATTAAAAGAAGGAGAAACATATGGATTAGTAGGTGAGTCGGGGTGTGGAAAAACAACAACAGGACGAACAATTATTGGATTAAACCGTCCAACTGCAGGGAAAATTTTTTTCAATGATATTGAATTAACTAAGTTAAAGAGAAGAGATTTTTATCAATATCGAAAAGATATTCAAATGATCTTCCAAGATCCTTATTCTTCATTAAATCCACGAAAGAGAGTACTTGACATTATTGCAGAACCGATTCGTAACTTTGAAAAATTGTCACCGAATGAAGAAAAAACAAAAGTAATGGACGTCTTAGAAAAAGTTGGCTTAAGTCCTGAATCCATTTATAAATATCCTCATGAATTTTCGGGAGGTCAAAGACAGAGAATCGGTATTGCGCGAGCGCTGACACTGAACCCGAAATTAATCATTGCTGATGAACCTGTATCAGCACTAGATGTTTCCGTTCAAGCACAAGTACTAAACTTTATGAAAGATATTCAAAAAGAATTTAATTTAACCTATCTATTTATAAGTCATGATTTAGGAATTATTAGACATATGTGTGATCGTATTGGCATTATGTATCGGGGGCGCCTTGTTGAAGAAGGGACAAAGGACGAAATATTTGAATATCCTCAGCATATTTATACAAAGCGTTTATTGTCGTCCATTCCTCAAATGAATCCAGAGGAACGAATACAACATACGGCTTTTCGCAGAAAAGTTAACGAAGAATTTAAAAATAATTATGATAAATACTTTGATGCTGAGGGGAAAATATTTGATTTGAAGCCAATAAGTGAAACACATTCAGTTGCATTACCATAGAGAGGAGCGTAATTATGTTAAAGTTTATAATCCGAAGATCATTAATCGCAATCCCTCAGCTCTTCTTATTAAGTGTACTCATCTTTTTATTAGCTCAGGCAATGCCTGGTGATGCTCTTTCAGGGAAATTCATTAATAGTCCTAATTTGGACCCTGCTTACCAGTCTGAATTACGGGATAAATTGGGATTAAATGACCCGTGGCATGAACAATATGTTCGTTGGATTGGAAATTTAGTTCAGGGCGAATTAGGGATGTCATATGTACATAATGTAAAGGTTGAAACGATGTTAGAAAGTCGTATTGCCAATACATTTTGGCTTGGTTTAGCCACTTTAATATTAACCTATCTGATTGCTGTACCATTAGGGGTTATAGCGGGAAGATTGCCTGATACTAATATGGATAAATTTATCGTTACATATAGTTACGTAAGTTTCTCGATACCGATATTTGTTTTTGCACTCATTATGCTATATATCTTTGGGTTTACTTTGGACTGGTTTCCGACCGGTGGAAGTGTGGATGTTCGTACAGAACCCGGTAGTTGGGATTGGTACGTATCCAAATTACACCATTTATTATTACCGGCTTTATCATCCGCTTTGTTGGCAACAACTTCTACCATCCAATATTTACGGAATGAAATTATTGATACAAAATTAAAGGATTTTGTTAAAACAGCAAGGGCGAAAGGGACACCAGAACGCAAAGTTTATACTCGCCATATATTCCGTAATTCTTTATTGCCAGTAGCAGCCTTTTTGGGCTATGACATTGTATATATTTTGTCTGGTTCAATCTTTATTGAGCAAATCTTTAGTTACCCTGGATTAGGCCAATTGTTTGTCGATTCAATTCAACAAAGGGATTTTGCGGTCGTCAACGTACTTGTAATGTTATTTGGAGTATTATCTATTTTAGGAACATTGTTATCAGATATTATTTTAAGTATCGTTGATCCGCGCATACGAATTGATTAAAGCCTAATTAAGGGGAGGGGAAAGAAATGGCAACGCCAGTAGTTAACAATACAAATACAGATCTAGAAAAAGTAAAATCTCCATCTGGTTTTAAAATTATTGTCCGAGAGTTTTTAAAAGATAAAGTGGCCTTAATCTCTTTAATTCTATTTGTTGGTATTGTTTTATATGTTTATATCTATTCATTGGGATTAGACACTAGAGAGGTAACTAGAGTAGATATATTTAATCAGTTTAGAGAACCTGGTGCTGAACATTGGTTGGGAACTGATTATGGTGGACGGGATGTATTTAATCAATTAATACTAGGTGCAAGAAATTCACTGACAATTGGTATTGCAATTACGTTAATTACGTCAATAATTGGGATTGCTTTAGGATTATTAGCTGGATATTATGGTGGTTGGGTTGACAATGTCATTATGAGGACAGTGGATTTTGTCCTTGTTCTACCAGCATTAATGATCATAATTGTATACGTATCAATTGTACCTGAATTTAATGTATTAAAATTTATCTTTATCATGAGTCTTTTTTATTGGACGTCGAAATGTCGGCTTGTCCGATCGAAGGCTTTGGCTGAAAGAGAACTTGAATATGTAGCAGCATCGAAAACGCTAGGTACACCAGATTGGAAAATTATGTTATTTAATGTTCTCCCGAATCTGAGCTCTATCATTATTGTTAATATGACCCTGAATTTAGCTGGTAATATCGGGATCGAAACGAGTCTTACTTACTTAGGTTTTGGACTTCCGGAAAATGTACCAAGTCTTGGAACATTAATATCCTATTCTCGTAATCCGGAAGTAATGGAAAATAAGCCGTGGGTATGGTTACCTGCAGCAATACTAATTTTAGTATTGATGCTGTGTATAAATTTCATCGGTAATGCATTGAAACGTGCTGCCGATGCAAGACAAAGATTAGGTTAAAGGGGGAATTGCTGTTATGGCGAAAAGAGGAAAATTTAAGTTTCTAAGTATTTTCCTTGTTTTAATCCTCATCCTGTCCGCATGTTCAAGTGGATCTGGAAGTTCTTCAAGCAGTGATAGCGGATCATCAGGAGGAGAGAAAGGAAAAGAGAAAGAAGAAGTTTATGAATCTCAATTTCCAAAAACCGTTGTTAACGACAAAGAAGAAATCGAAGGAGGTTCAATTAACGTAGCGCTCGTATCTAGTACACCTTTTGAAGGAACACTAGATTGGCAGTTTTATGAAGGTGCACCAGATCGTGAGGTTTTAGACTGGTTTTCTGAGCCAATTTTTGGTTATGATGAAAACTATCAAATCACAAATGATGTAGAATCAGCGGCGAAGTTTGAACTTTCAGAAGATCATAAAACAATAACGATCACAATTGAAGATGGAGTATATTGGCACAATGGTGAACCATTAGAAGCTGAAGACTATGCATACTCCTACTATATTATAGGACACCCAGATTACCAAGGTGTTCGTTATGGGGATACTTTAATTTCTGATATCGTAGGTATGGAAGAATATCATGCTGGTAAAACAGATGAAATTTCAGGTATCGAAGTTGTTGACGAAAAAACAGTAAAGATTACATGGAAAGAAGCAAATCCATCTATTCTTTCTGGTATTTGGGCATATGCAGCTCCAAAAGATCATTACGGTGATGTTCCAATAGGTGAATTAATTAATTCAGAAAAAATTCGTACTGATGTTGTTGGTTTTGGTCCATTTAAGGTGAAAAACATCGTACCTGGTGAATCTGTAGAGTATGAGGCTTTTGAAAATTACTATGGTGGAAAGCCAAAACTTGATTCTGTTGTATTAAAAGTTGTTTCTCCACAAACAATTAAGAAAGAATTAGAAAGTGGAAATATCGATATTGCAACTTTCCCAAGTGATCAGTATGAAACTGATTATGAACCATCAAACTTCCAGTTATTAGGACGAGTTGAGAATGCTTATACGTATATTGCATTTAAATTAGGTCGTTGGGATGAAGAAAAAGGCGAAGCTGTTCAGGATCGAGATACTCCACTACAAGACGTAGAATTACGTAAAGCAATGGCCTATGCAATTGATAATGATGCAATTGCGAAAAACTTCTACAATGGTTTACGTTCAAATGCAAGTACTTTAATGATTCCATTCTTTGAAGATTTTCATAATCCTGACATTGAAGGATACTATTATGATCCAGAAAAGGCAAAAGAAATTTTAGATAATGCTGGATATAAAGATGTCGATGGTGATGGGTATCGTGAGGATAAAGATGGAAATAAAATGGTATTTAATTTTGCTTCCATGGATAGTGGTGAAACATCCGAACCTGTCGCCCAAGCTTATATCCAATGGTGGGATGATATAGGTATTAAAGTTCAATTATTAGAAGGTCGTCTACATGAATTTAACTCCTTCTATGATCGTATAGAACAAGATGATCCTGCTATTGATATTTATCAAGCGGCTTGGTCAACCGGTACAGACCCAGATCCATATGGCTTATATTCAAAATATGCGAAGTTCAATTACCCTCGTTATGTAAATGAGGAAAATGAACAACTATTAGCTGACGGTCATTCTGAGGACGCATTTGATTTCGAGTATCGTAAAGAAGTATATGACAAATGGCAACAACATATGGTTGATAACGTACCTATCATTCCAACTTTATACCGTATAGAGCTATTTGCAGTTAATAATCGAGTGAAAGATTATACGTTAGAAGTGGGAACAGATTGGGGATATGAAGATATTGCCGTTACTTCTGAACAACCAGAAAAATAAATCATGAAAAAGCAGTGATTTTCTGAAATCACTGCTTTTTTCCATGTGTACGGACAGGATTTTCCAAGCACACGATATTGATCCTGTCCAGGACCGTTAATTTGTTCTTGGCTATGGGGACGTCGGTGAAATTTGATATATCACAAGAGCAAGATCATTTGTTAGTGATGCGAAAATCATTGCTAGTAAACCGCATTGATCTGGAAAGTCTAGTTTTGAGGATCATTGATAGGTTACGTTGTTAGAAGCGCATCCAATGGCACGGCCCCAGCAAACGCTCTTGTGCGCTTGCTGGGGCCGTGGCTTGTGTGCCTGATGCTTATGCTTTCGGCACAAAGTTTTTGTTGTTTCCACTGGAGTCGCCGCCAACGCTCCTTTCAAAAAATCCACTTTTTATGTCTTATTAGACACCCTTATAATCTATATAATTGGCCCGCCTAATTTTTCAATTTCTAAATTATCACTAGAAAATTTCTTAAAGTTTTCTTTAAATTGATTCGCTAGTTCTTTTGCTTTTTCAAAATAAGCATTTTCATCGGACCAAGTTTTATTTGGTAAAAGGACTTCTGAAGGTACGCCAGGCACTTCCACTGGAATCTGTAAACCAAATATTGAATCTTTTACAGTTTCAACATTATTTAATTTACCTTCAATTGCGGCGCGAACCATTGCTCTTGTATATTTTAAATTCATACGGCTTCCGATACCGTATTCACCGCCAGTCCAGCCTGTATTTACTAAAAAGACTTGTACATTGTGCTGGTCAATTTTTTCACCTAACATTTCAGCGTAGCGGTTAGCTGGTAATGGTAAGAATGGCGCTCCGTAACAAGTTGAAAATGTTGCTTCTGGACTTGTAACACCGCGTTCGGTACCAGCTAATTTACTTGTATATCCACTTAAGAAATGATACATTGCTTGCTCTTTCGTTAATTTTGAAATTGGTGGTAATACCCCAAATGCATCGGCTGTTAAAAAGATAATGGTTTTTGGGTGACCAGCTTTGCTTGGTGTGATAATATTTTTAATGGCATGTAATGGATATGCCGCTCTTGTATTTTCTGTTAAACTTCCATCATCAAAGTCAGCTTTTCCGTTTTGATCAACGACTACATTTTCTAGGACTGATCCAAACTGAATAGCGTTATAGATTTGCGGTTCTTTTTCTTCAGAAAGATTGATACACTTTGCATAGCAACCGCCTTCAATATTAAATACGCCATCAAGGGACCAACCATGTTCATCATCACCGATTAATTTGCGGTCATCATCGGTGGATAGGGTTGTTTTTCCGGTGCCAGAAAGCCCGAAAAATAGTGCGACATCACCATCTTTTCCAACGTTTGCAGAACAATGCATAGATAGAATATCTTGTTCTGGTAGTAAATAATTCATGACAGTAAAGATGGATTTTTTCATTTCGCCAGCATATTCAGTACCGCCAATTAATACAACTTTATGTTCAAATGAAACGATAATGAATGTTTCAGAACGAGTACCGTCAACTAATGGATCTGCTTTGAAGTTTGGTGCAAAGACAACTGAAAATTGAGCTTCATGTTTTTTTAACTCTTCTTCAGTTGGACGGATAAATAATTGATGAGCAAATAAATTATGCCAAGCATATTCTGTAATCACTTGAATAGGAAGGCGATAATTTTCGTCTGCACCAGCAAATCCTTTAAAAACAAAGATTTCATCTTTTACTTTTAAATAATCTAAAACTTTTGCATATAAACGTGAGAATTTTTCTTCCGAAATTGGTTGATTAATACTGCCCCAATCAATCTTATTGCAGACTGATTCTTCTTGAACAAAGTATTTGTCTTTCGGTGATCGACCAGTGTATTTTCCGGTTTTAACACTTACAGCTCCTGAAGTTGTAAGTACCCCTTCATTTCTGCTAATTACCTTTTCAACCAATTTTGGAACGGATAATTGTGTAACAACATTGGTTCCACTAAGTAATCCTTCTAAACTTTTGACATTGTAAATTGTATTCATTTAAAAAAACCTTCCCCTTTATGATTTCTATTTACCCTTTGCTTAATTAGTATAACATATTTATTTTATTAGTCTATACTAATAATCAAAAAAAGTTGAAAGAATTTCGTAAAAAATATTAACGATTTCTTATTAATATACTCTTTTTACAAAATAAAAATTTATAGTTATTATTTGATTAAAATGATTGACACTTAGGGTTCTTTTAATGTAAGATTTACATTTGAATGGATACTCTTATCCAGAGTTGGTGGAGGGACAGGCCCGAAGAAGCCCAGCAACCTGCATTTGTGCAAGGTGCTAACCGATGCAAGGAATACCTTGATCGATAAGAGTGAAAGGAACGCAAATATACCTTTCCTCTAGCGGGGAAAGGTTTTATTTTTTAGCCTTCATTTCTTGTTACATATGCGTTGAAAATACCATATAGTGTATGTATATGTAAAACGTTCGTGAATGAATTAATTCATATGAATCAGAAGTATTATAATTTTATTTATTCCTTTCCATCTTAGGAATTGGAATTTTGATTTATTTCATAATAATGATGAAGTTAATGGTTATTATCTTTGTTGTGTACATTAAGGAGGATAAAAATGGCTAATAGACGTTTATTTACTTCTGAATCTGTAACAGAAGGACATCCGGACAAAATATGTGATCAAATTTCCGATGCGATTTTAGACGAAATACTAAGTAAAGATCCAAATGCTCGAGTAGCTGCTGAAACATCAGTAACTACGGGTTTAGTCTTAGTATCTGGAGAAATTACAACAAATTCGTATGTTGATATACCAAAAATTGTTCGTGATACTATTCGTGAGATAGGTTATACCCGTGCAAAATTTGGCTTTGATGCAGATACATGTGGTGTATTAACATCGATTGATGAACAATCACCGGATATTGCTATGGGTGTTGATGAGGCACTTGAAGCTAGAGAAGGTACAATGACAGACGATGAAATTGAAGCAATTGGTGCCGGTGACCAAGGATTAATGTTTGGTTTTGCATGTAATGAAACAGAAGAGTTAATGCCATTACCAATATCATTGGCTCATAAATTATCTCGGCGCTTATCCGTTGTAAGAAAAGATGGTATTTTACCATACTTACGTCCTGATGGAAAAACACAAGTAACAGTGGAGTATGATGAAAACGGAAAGCCTGTGAGAATTGATACAATTGTCCTATCTACTCAGCACGATCCTGAGACTACATTGGAACAAATTCAAAAGGATATCAAAGAGCATGTCATTCATCCTATTGTTCCTAGTGATTTAATTGATGATCAAACGAAATATTTTATTAATCCAACGGGACGATTTGTAATTGGTGGTCCACAAGGAGATGCGGGATTAACAGGTCGAAAAATTATTGTTGACACATATGGTGGTTATGCTCGTCATGGAGGTGGCGCCTTTTCTGGAAAAGATCCTACAAAAGTAGACCGTTCTGCCGCATACGCAGCACGTTATGTTGCAAAAAATATTGTAGCAGCAGGTCTTGCAGAAAAATGTGAAGTACAACTCGCATATGCCATCGGTGTTGCTCAACCAGTTTCGATTGCTATTGATACTTTTGGTACAGGCAAAGTCAGTGAAGATGTTCTAGTAAGGCTTGTTCGGAAACATTTTGATTTACGCCCAGCAGGAATAATTAAAATGTTAGATTTACGTCGTCCCATTTATAAACAGACAGCTGCTTACGGTCATTTTGGTCGTACTGATTTAAATCTTCCTTGGGAGCAAACGGATAAGGCAAAAATTTTAAGGGAAGAAGCTCAAGTAGATTAATCTATTTTGTAAAATGGTATGTTCATAAGGTGACAGATAGAATATAATAAAAGTCCGTCTTTATAAACATGTGGTTTAGTATGACATTTTCTAAATCAAGATGTTTTCTAAAGACGGACTTTTGTTTGGAATGGTCCTTATGTAGAGAAACTTATGATAAGAAGGGGTAAACATATAAGTTAGAAAATATATTTATTCTTGTTGTAAAATTCTCTTGTAAAGATGGGGAGTTCGCACAATATCAGCGAGTGTAAATTGATCTAATACTTGGAAATAAGCGTTTAAAGCTTCCCGAAAGACTCGAGTTAATCCACAATAATTTGTCAATATACATGGATTGGGATGATTGGGGTCCATACAATCAACCAAATAAAATCCATCTTCTGTTTGACGAACTAACTCACCAATATTAATTTTATCTGGTTTCTTTGCTAGTTTGAATCCTCCATTTCTCCCTCGAATCGTTTCAATGTATCCAAGTTTTCCGAGATTATGGATGACTTTCATTAAGTGATTTTTTGAAATATTGTAAGCATCTGCAATTTCTTGTATATTACAAAGTCTGTTCTGATCCATTGCAGCAAGATAAATTAAGGTTCGTAAGGAGTAATCGGTATATAAAGTCATTCGCATGGACATCACCAAAAGTTAATTTTGTTTCTATTATAACATAATAAAAACGTATGGATATTTTCTTCTAATTGTGAACGTTTTTTTAAAGATGTATTTGAAATATTGCTTTTTGAAAGCGATTTAGATACATTTAAGATGTATTTAAAATATATGTTTTAAAAGGAGAGGACGAAATGTTATCAGAGAAAACAATTGAGATTGTGAAATCAACGGCACCTGTTGTAAAGGAGAATGGTACTAAAATAACGAAGGCCTTCTACAAAAAAATGTTGGGGGAAAATCCTGAACTATTGAACTATTTTAACCATGTAAACCAAAAAGTCGGTTCTCAACCAACGGCTTTAGCAAATTCGATTATTGCTGCTGCAGAAAATATCGATAATCTTGAAGCGATTATTGGTCCTGTAAAAACGATAGCGCATAAACACAGAGCATTAAGTATACGTCCAGAACATTATCCAATTGTTGGCGAAAACTTGTTATATGCGATAAAAGAAGTTTTAGGCGATGCTGCAACTGATGAAATCTTAAAAGCATGGGAAGAAGCTTATGGAGAAATTGCTAACGTATTTATCCAAATAGAAGCGAAAATGTATGAAGAAACTGCGCTTAAACGAGGTGGTTGGGCAGACTTTAAACCATTTACAGTTATTAAGAAAGTAAAAGAAAGTGATGAAATCACTTCTTTCTACTTACGAGCTCTAGATGGTACACCAGTTCCAGACTTCCAACCAGGACAATACATTACTGTAAAAGTGGTTATTCCAGGTGAAAAATTTGTTCATAATCGCCATTACAGTATATCAGAAGCTCCTGGAAAAGATTATTTCAGAATCTCTGTAAAACGTGAGGCAGACAAAGAACCTGTTGGTATTGTTTCAAATTACTTACATGATTATGTAAATGAAGGTGATCGATTAGATGTAAGTGCACCGGCTGGCGATTTTGTATTAAATACTGCAGAAGAAGAGCCAGTGACATTTATAGCAGCAGGTGTTGGTATTACACCATTGCTCAGTATGTTTGAAACATTAGTAAACAAAGGTAGTAAACGGAAAATTACTTTTATTCAAGCGGCAAGAAATGAAAATGTCCGTGCATTTCACGAAGATCTGAAAGAATTGGTAACGAAAGCAGAGAATGCGAACCTTTATACAGTGTTAGATGAAAAAGTTAATGAAACGACTGAAGTTGATCACTTAGGACTCATCGATCGCGAGTTTTTAGAAAAGGTAGTGAATAAAGACGGAATTGTTTATTTATGTGGACCACAACCATTTATGAAAGCAATGGTCGAAAATCTTAAAGCAATGGGAATTTCTGAAGAGAATATTCGTTTTGAGTTATTCGGTCCTCAGTTACAAGGTTTAGATTAATTTTTTAACGATTAAACACTATTACGATAGTGGAAACATGACATATATAAACAAAAAAACTGCATAAAATCAAAATGATTTATGCAGTAGTGAAAAATAGGTTTCTATATATAATCATACTAAAAATATAAAATAAATAAAAT
>CADBNU010000325.1 GCA_902796085.1 Heyndrickxia coagulans | reverse complement strand
TAAGGTTATCAAACGTCCTGTTCCTCTCCGACTCTGGAGCTTTTTGTTGAAAACATTGTCTGTTAAATTGTCATGTTCAGATTATGCCCCGAAAAATCGTTGATAGATATTCCTCGCTTTTTTCTCTTCTTTCGTTCCATGAATCAAGGCTCTGCCGTCTTGAAATAGGACGACACGATGATTCTCTACTGTAAAGGACAATAAATAATCGTTTCCTTTTAAATCTTTCACGAGTGGACGTAAATGATTTTTAATCTCTGCAAGAGAGGTTACTTGTTTTTGTTGTGGCCGGATTTGTACCGTATTTCGCCCGCACAACACTGCTGTTTTTAATTGATTGTCCCGGGACAAAAATGGATACGTTGGGTTTTTTCCACAGGATGGACAATCCGCCTTCTTTAACTTTGTCAGATTAACCGATGAATATTGCCTTGTCCAAACATCAAAGGAAACTAATTGCTTTGACACTTCCCCTGACACTAAATATTTTAATGCTTCGGTTACTTGATAAGAAGAAACCACTTGAACTGCCGGGCTAATTACACCAACTGTATCACAGGTCATGCCGTCAGATTGAATGGCATCAAGGAGACAATGAAAACACGGTGTCTTATGTGGTACGATAGAAACCGTCGTCCCATAACTTCGGACGACAGCGCCATAAATCCACGGTATCCCATGCTTCATGGCTACATCATTCATAAAAAATCTCGTTTCAAAATTGTCAGTCGCGTCAATCATGAAGTCGACGTGTTTTACTACATCTTCATATTCAAGGGAGAAATCACCGACTATCGCTTCAATGGAAATACTGGAATTAATCGATTGTAAATGCTTTTTCGCAGCAATCGCTTTTGGTAACTGTTGTTTGACGTCTTCTTCGGTATATAATTGTTGGCGGGAAAGATTACTCCAATCAACATAATCCCGGTCAATAATCGTGATTTTACCGATGCCGGCCCGGGCCAACATTTCACTACTGGCTGAACCAAGTGCTCCTGCGCCGACAATGAGGACATGGCTATCCAGTAGCTTTTTTTGCCCTTCCTCACCAATTTCTGAAAATAACATTTGTCGTGAATAACGTTCCATTATGGTGTTAACATTCCTTCTGTCGGACTGCTTGCCTCAGCATACCATTTTTTCGGAATCCGTCCTGCTTCATATCCGAGTCTGCCCGCTTCTACAGCTAACTTCATTGCTTTTGCCATTTTTACCGGGTCTTTTGCACCCGATACGGCCGTATTTAATAATACTCCATCCGCCCCCATTTCCATCGCCAGGGCACAATCCGCCGGTGACCCGATACCTGCATCCACAATAACCGGGACATTGGCCTGTTCAATAATAAATGATAGATTCAAAGGATTGACAATCCCTTGACCGGATCCTATCGGAGA
Organism: Heyndrickxia coagulans; assembly: GCA_902796085.1. Classification (GTDB taxonomy): domain Bacteria; phylum Bacillota; class Bacilli; order Bacillales; family Caldibacillaceae; genus Pallidibacillus; species Pallidibacillus thermolactis. The sequence goes on along the minus strand of CADBNU010000325.1, from coordinate 8,293 downwards.
AGCGCCCGGCATAATGGCATGAACACCTAACTCTTCTAACCTTTTTGCCAAAACCACATCATCGGACGTATACGGAAGAACAATGAATCCTTCTTCCAGTAACATTTCAGATGCGCGTAATGTTTCAATCGGGTCCGGCAATAATGTTTGATCATCGCCAATGACTTCGACTTTTACCATGTCACATAAACCTGAAGCTTTGGCAAGTTTGGCAATTCTAACCGCTTCTTCGGCCGTTTTTGCTCCAGCGGTATTTGGTAACAGGGAATACTTTGAAAGGTCAAGCATTTCTAAAAAATTTGGCTGCGAAGGTTCAAAAATATTCATTCTTCTTACTGCGAACGTTAAAATTTCCGTCTCAGACACTTCAACGGCTTTCTTTTGAATTTCAAAGGACGGGAATTTTCCTGTACCTAATAATAGTCGTGACCGAAATGTTTTATCTCCAATTTTTAACATGTTTTTCATCCTCCTCCAACAAATTGAACAATTTCAATTCTGTCACCGTCATTGACGGGTTGAATGTCATATTGTCCTTTTTCGACTATTTCCCCATTTTGTTCGATAACCACAATTCTTTCTTGCAATTGGAAATGGTGTAATAAATCTTCTATATTTTTGATCCCATTTTCCACTTCCACTTGTTGACCGTTAATAACGAGTTGCATAATCAATCCCTTTCTTTCCGAAAAAGTTTTGCTGCTTCTTTTGGATTTTGTGCAGAAAAGATAGCCGACATCACTGCCATGCCACTTACTTTTGTGGCCGCAACCTCTGTCATATTATCGGGTGTGATCCCGCCGATTGCCAGAACAGGAATGCCTGCTTTTTGCACAATTTCTTTCAACAATTTTGTCCCTTTTCCCGGTATCCCTTTTTTACTATTTGTTGGAAATACATGGCCAAATAGACAATAATCAGCACCATCTTCTGCTGCGATAACCGCTTCTGCTAGTGAATGTACACTTACACCCACTTTAATTTCAGGAAATTTTTGTTTGACTAACTTGACAGGCAATCCAGTTCCAGGAAGATGGACATTCGGTATCCCGGTTAATAGTGCAACATCCAGCCGGTCATTGATGACGAGTTTTTCATTTTGTACACCTTTTGTTAAAAGCTGCTCTACCAGTTGAATGACTTCACTTGTCTGTTTTGTTTTTTCTCGAATATGGATATAGTCCACCTCATCAGCAATAGCTAAAATAGCCTCGACCAACTCTGTAGCGGTTTTTTTCCCGTCTGTTATGGCGTGTAATTCCACATAAGTCCTTCCTTTCAAGCGCATTTGAATATTAAAAAGCCACTTTCCATTGCGGAAAGTGGCATGTGAACATAAACATGAACCAAATTGGTCATGTTCCAAAATTCCACTTCCCTACGCTGGCATTGTCCAGATCAGGTTCTAAGGGTCTTAAAGTCCCACTTTAATCTCAGCCTTTCTCAAAGGCTCCCCTAGTGGTTCAATATTAAATTTTTTAACGATTCCATGTTAACACACTTTTCTGTATTTGCAAACATTATTTACAGAACGGTGACCAGTTTTTTCTTAATCTGAATTTAGAGCGCCTTTTCATTAAAAAAGTTTCAATCATAGCGTTATATTTGTGTGTACAAGGATTGTATTTGGAATGAAGCCTGTTATCTTTTAAATATATGATTAATTCGTTAAATCTTTTTTCTTTATGCCGATAAAAAAAGTAGATATCTATGTGCGAAAAAACTTTAGGGGGATGTTGAATGGTAAAACATATTGCTTCCCATCGAATGGTAAATACAGATACAGTAAGTAGGCTAACAAACTCATTAAAAGAAGAGATTTATCCGTCCAAATATGATACAAAAGGATATGAGGGTCCTAAAGCAGCAGGACAAGTTGATGGAGGTAAAAAACAAGTTCAAGATGTAATCCAAGCCTTAAATGATTTTTTGAGCCCTACATACACTGCTTTAAAATTTACGATGCATGAAAAAATTGGAGAATATTATGTTCAAATTATTGATGAGGAAACAAAGGAAGTCATTCGAGAAGTGCCGCCAAAAAAAATGCTCGATTTATATGCGGCAATGGCGGAACGAATCGGTTTAATAATAAATGAGAAGATTTGATAGAAGGAATGGAAAAGGAAGTGAAACTATCATGGTTGGTGTACGGGTTAGTGGTTTAGCAAGTGGTATGGATATTGACTCCATCGTTTCCGACTTAATGAAAGCCGAACGAATTCCACTGACAAAAATTGAAAAGGAAAAAACATTGTTAGAGTGGAAGCGGGATGCTTATCGCGAAATTAATAAACTTTTATTTGACTTTCAGAATGAATTGTTTGAATTTACACGTACGCAAAATTATCGTATCCGTAATGTGACAAGTACGAATGAAGATTTCGTTACAGCAACGGTAGCAAATGGAGCGGGAACAGGTACGTATACAATTTCTGAGATTACACGATTAGCAAAGGCTGCGACAATGAAAAATGCAGAAGGAATATCAGCCGATAAGAATCATAAAGTTGATGTAAATAAAGGCCTTTATTTTATTAGCGATTCGTTTAAAAACGCCGATTTTGAATGGAAACAAGGTGGATTAGAAAGTGAATCAATTAAAATTAATCACGATAATCGAAAAGTTGTGAAATTAAACTTAAAAGAAGGACAAACATTACAAAATAATGAATCGGATTCATTTTCTACTGATATTTCAATTAAAGTGAATGGAAAAGGGATCAACGTTATTTTTAAGACTTCCGAAGAAGAGGGTAAAAGTTGGCCAGATACAGATGAAAATGTAGCTTTCGTCCATTCAGATGGAACGATTGAGTTTAAAAACACGTTAAATATTAATGATGTCGTGGAAGTTGATTATGTTGTCAATGAAAAGAAAGAAACGCGAACGTTAACTAAAAAAGATGACAAAATTCAAAATACGATTCAAATCACAGGTGCACTTAAAGAAGGAAGTATCAATATTACCATTGGGGACACCACTTTTACCGATGAACCGATAATACGAGATGGAAATGAACAAAATGGATCACGAATGGGGAACTTTAAACGTGGAGAAGAAGTAATCGCCACGATAAATTATGATACTGGCCAAATTACTTTTACAGATCATTTTTTGGAAGAGCAGTTTACAGATGAAACAGAAACATTACATATCGACATTACATCTAAGCAAAATTACTTCACGTTTGACTTAGCCACCCATACTTCAGAAGGTAAAATGTATGAGAACTTTATCGTCAGTGGAACGACATCCTTGAATAGTGTGATGAATAAAGTCAATAATTCGAGTTTAGGCTTAATGATGTTTTATGATTCCTTTACAGATCAAGTGACACTTACACGGACGGAAACCGGTAAATTTAATGACGAAGATAAGTCCGATATTATTATAGAAAAAGGGTTTTTAACGGATATTTTACGATTTAATGAGTTTACGGAAAGTACAAACTTGAGCGAGCTGGAAGAGTCAACGCTGTATAATGACGGTCATAATGCAGAGTTCACGATTAACGGATTAAAAACGGAAAGATCCTCCAACACCTTTACTATCAACGGCGTATCTTTTACGTTAAAAAATACAATGGAAGCGGGTAGTGCACAACCTGTAACGATTAGTGTGAATAACGACAACGAGAAACTATTTGAAACGATTAAGGGGTTTGTTGATCAATATAATGAGATTGTCGAAAAAATTGAAACGAAGTTAAATGAACCATATTATAAAAGTTATGAACCATTATCTGATTTAGAACGGGAAGAACTTACAGAGAAACAACAAGAAAAGTGGGAAGAGATGGCTAGAAGTGGTCTGTTACGTCGGGACCCGTTTTTATCTAGCATGATTACTCAAATGCGATCAGCATTATATCGTGTTGTGAATAATAATGAACTCAATCCTCAAATGACGTCACTTTCTGCCATTGGTATCAAAACAACCGCCGATTATCAGAGTGCGAAGCTGCAAATCGATGAAAACAAATTGCGGGAAGCGATTGAAAAAGATCCTGAATCGATAGAACTTTTATTTAGAGGTGGAAGTACGGAGGGGGACCAAGGGATTATCCACCAGTTAAGAGAGATTGTGAAAAATACAAGAGATCGTATTCAAAGCCGTGCCGGTAGTGCGAATATGACTGAACAACAATATACGATCGGACGGCAAATTTCCAATTACGAAGATCGTATTGAAAGATTTGAACAACGTTTACGGCAACTAGAGGATCGTTATTATCGTCAGTTTAGTATGATGGAAAAAGCCATTATGCAATCGAATAACCAAATGATGCAGCTATCCCAATTCTTTATGTAATTTGATTGAATTCATCGTTTGAAAGGATTTTCGTAGTATATTCTTTTTTTCTTGTATAATAAGAGTATGTACAAATTAATAAAGTGAGGTTGAAGCACCTATGACCATGTCGAATCCATACCAAGCTTATCAACAAAATTCAGTGAATACCGCTTCACCCGGCGAACTGACATTAATGTTATACAATGGTTGTTTAAAATTTATCGGGATTGCAAAGAAAGCGATTGAAGAAAACAATATCCCAGTGAAAAATGAGAATATCCAAAAAGCTCAAAATATCATTCATGAATTAATGGTTACATTAAATATGGAAGTGGAAATTTCGAAACAAATGATGTCATTGTATGATTTTGCTCGTACGAAATTAATTGAAGCCAATGTGAAAAACAGTATTGAAAGTTTAGAAGAGGCTGAAACGATCATCACTGAATTTCGTGATACGTGGAAGGAAGTTTTAAAATTGAATCGTCAAAAAAGCTTTTCTAAAGGCGGCGCTGTTTAATGAATCCGATTAAAGGTGTTTATGTAACAACCACTGAAATGATTCGGTATTTAGAGGAAAAGAAGGAAGAGGATCGCGAGAAGCGTATTGCAGAAATTAACCGATTACTAGAGAAACGACAGCAGTTCCTAGATCAAATTGAAAAACCGTTATCTGGCGGTGAACAAGCTTTAGCGAAACAGACGATGCAATTAAATGAAAAGCTTGATGCTATATTGCAGAAAGAAAAACAACATATTCAAATGGATATCAACCAATTAAAAGTAACGAAAAAAACGAATCGTCAATATATTAATCCGTATGCATCGCTCCAAAATACTGGCGGTTCATTTTTTGATAAAAGAAAATAGTTCTTAAGAAAAGAAGATGCTTATGGTGGATATTGCCTTCATGTCCATAGATTTAAGCCAAGGAAAAGTTATGCAACAAGTTTCGTTATCCGTTATGGATAAAGTATTGGACCAAGCCCATCTCCAAGCTGAGTTCATCCATGAGATGTTAGGTGAAACGAGCATGAAAACTATTCAACACGCTGCTTAACCTCATCTTGGTGGAAATGTTGATATAAAGGTTTAAAAGATTTTAAATGTAGAACAGCATCCTAACGAGTGTTAGGGTGCTTTTTTTACGGAAAAGCAACCGTTTTGGTTTAATGGAAGTCGTCTTCGTGTGTTTTTTGATCATGAGGTTGCTGAAAACAATTTTTGTGTGTTTTTTGAGAAAAAGTGTGTTCATAGGTTAGTTGAAAGCAGTTTTGTGTGTTTTTTGAGTAAAAAGTGTGTTCATAGGTTAGTTGAAAGCAGTTTTGTGTGTTTTTTGAGTAAAAAGTGTGTTCACAGGTTAGTTGAAAGCAGTTTTTTTGTGTTTTTTGAGAAAAAGTGAATTCATAGGTTAGTTGAAAGCAGTTTTGTGTGTTTTTTGAGTAAAAAGTGAGTTCATAGGTTAGTTGAAAGCAGTTTTTTTGTGTGTTTTGAGGAAAAAGTGTGTTCATAGGTTAGTTGAAAGCAGTTTTGTTGTGTGTTTTGAGTAAAAAGTGAGTTCATGGACTAGTTGAAAGCAGTTTTTTGTGCTTTTAGAAGAAAAAAGTGAGTTCAAAAGGCAGTTGAAAGCAGTTTTGTTGTGTGTTTTGTAAAAAAATGTGTTCATGGGCCAACTGAAACCAGTTTTGTTTCGTTTTTTAAAGAAAAAGTGAGTTCATGGTCTAACTATAACCGGTTTTTCCCGACAAATCAAAAGAAAAGTATGTTCATCAAGTCTATGAAACCAGTTTTTTTCATCAAATTCGAGAAAAACTGCATTCGTAAGGTTTCTGCTCCTATCTTCTGCAAAAGGTGTGCGTTCATTAACTTTATAGAAAGTGTCCTTTATACAATAAGTTAGAATTTGCGAGCATTTTTGGAGAATTAAAGGGAAATTGGGTAAAAAGATACCCATAAGTAATATGAACACCGATCTCCCCCACAAATCCACCATGATCCAATTTTAACTACTGCCGTTAATCTGCTACAATATAATATTAGAAAGTGAGTGTTTTGAAGCTCACCTACCTAATGTGTTGTTCTAATAAAAACGTTTGAATAGTTAAATCATCTCAAACGTTTATCGAATTGTTTTTCCTATTGTCACAATGTCTCTTTGCTAAAAGAAGGGGTGTTCGTAAGCACACTTTCTACGAGTCAACCGTTTTGGCTTACGAATAACTAGTTTCCAACTTGAAGCAATTGGTGCGTGAGAAGTCCTTCGCAAACTTGTCCGTTCCAAAGTAGAGAGGCTGAAATCATTGCGACGATAAGAAAAATAATTCGTGAAATTCCACTCATATCTCATTACGTACGTTCCTCAATTCGTAATAGATATGATCCCTTTACTACTTCCCCTTCATCTTGCCTAGCTATTGTTTTACAAGAATTCCAAAAGGGCTTGTGAGCAATAGAAATTTTTTTCAAAATTGCGGAAAACCAATCGAATCGAAAGGAAGAGTTGATGAAGTCTCGAAGTAAACAAGTAAATATTGTGTTTTGGGTATCGGCGGTGACGGTATTGTTTTTCGTTCTGCTTGGTATTATGTTCCCAAAAGGATTTGCAAATGGAGCGGAAGCGGCATTCCAATTTACGACTGAAAATTTTGGCTGGTTTTACTTATTATCCGTTTTAGCTATGGTTATTTTCAGTCTATATATGGCCTTTAGTAAATTTGGAAAGATTCGCTTAGGCGGAGATCAGGAAAAGCCGCAATTTAGTCGATTTACATGGATTGCTATGTTGTTTTCTTGTGGTCTTGGAATTGCGCTCGTCTTTTATGGTGTAGGTGAACCAATGACCCATTTCTTTAATCCGCCGTCGGAAGATATAACATCCCAATCGGCTGAAGCTGCTCGAATTGCCATGGGACAAGCGTTTTTCCATTATGGATTAAGTATGTGGGCGATCTTTGCAGTTGTTGGTTTAGCTATTGCTTATTTTCAATTTCGAAAAAAGAAAAATGGACTTATTTCAACGTCGTTACAGCCACTGATGCCAAAAAATCGCAGTAGTCGAAGTATTAAAAATACAATTAATATATTAGCTATTGTTGCTACTGTTATGGGTGTAGCAACATCAGTTGGTATGGGTGTACTACAAACAAACGGTGGTTTAAATGCTGTTTTTAATACACCAATTCATTTTTGGGTTCAATTGGCGATTATCGCTATAATGACGGTTCTCTTTCTCTTGTCCTCAACATCTGGTTTAAACAAGGGAATCAAATGGTTAAGTAATGCGAACTTAGCTTTAGCCATATTATTAATGATTTTCGTATTTTTCGCAGGACCAACTGTATTTATAATGGAGACATTTACAGTTGCCATTGGAGATTATATTTCGAATTTCATTAGTTATTCATTAAATATGACACCATACAGTGGTGAGCATTGGGTACATGAATGGACGATCTTTTATTGGGCTTGGACCATTGCTTGGTCGCCATTCGTAGGAGCTTTCTTCGCACGTATTTCACGAGGACGGACGATTCGTGAATTTATAATCGGAGTCATGGTCGCACCAGCATTACTTTCGATGATGTGGATGGCTGTTTTTGGCGGAACATCTTTATATATGGATCTATTTAAAGGTTCCAATATTGCGACTGTAACCAATAATGATATTACATTGGCGATTTTTACACTGTTTGAAACGTTGCCAATTACGGAAATTTTATCAGTAGTCACCATTATATTAATCTTTACGTTCCTAATAACATCTGCAGACTCTGCAGCATATATTTTAAGTAGTATGTCCGAAAATGGAAGTACCAATCCGCCAATTGGTATGCGCATTGTTTGGGGAGTACTAATCAGTTCAATTGCATTAGTATTATTATCGACAAGTGGCCTAACAGGATTACAGTCAGCATCCCTTGTTGCAGCTCTGCCATTTACGGTTATTATCGTCTTTATGATGATTTCACTCGTTAAAGTCGTCTCAAAAGAAGTTGC
>CADBNU010000324.1 GCA_902796085.1 Heyndrickxia coagulans | reverse complement strand
GCCATATCATTAAGTGGTGGTAATCAACAAAAAGTGGTTCTTGCTAAATGGCTAGGTACGGAACCTGAAGTATTAATATTAGATGAACCGACTCGCGGTGTCGATATCGGTGCAAAAAAAGAAATTTACCAAATCATTAACGATTTAGCACAAGCAGGTGTAGCGATTTTAATGATTTCATCAGAATTGCCAGAAATCATTGGAATGGCTGATCGCGTTCTTGTTATGCATGAAGGAAAATTAACGGGAGAAGTTTCGAAAGAAGAAATGACGCAAGAAAGAATTATGCATTTTGCAACTGGAGGTGAACAAGTTGTCTAAATCGTCGAAAGAAATAATATCAAAATTAGGGCCATTAATTGGTTTAATTCTTTTAATTATTGTCGTTAGTATATTGAATCCTAGTTTTTTAACCATTTCTAATATCTTCAACGTGTTAAGACAAGTATCAATCAGCGCTATTATTGCATTCGGAATGACCTTTGTTATTCTCACAGGTGGTATAGATTTATCTGTAGGATCAACACTAGCATTAACAGGGGCTGTTGCCGCAAGTTTATTAGCTGGTGGGTTTGACCCAATCCTTTCTATGGGAATTGCTTTAATTCTAGGTCTCATCTTAGGTGCAATAAATGGGGTAATTATTACAAAAGGTAAAGTAGCACCATTTATTGCGACATTAGCAACAATGACTGTTTATCGAGGTTTAACGCTTGTTTATACAAACGGTAAGCCAATTTCAGGTTTAGGTGACCATGCTTCATTCCAATTATTTGGTAAAGGATATTTCTTAGGAATTCCGATTCCAGTTATTACGACATTAATCACTTTTGGTATTCTTTATTTTATTTTGCATAAAACAACATTTGGCCGCCGTGTTTATGCGGTTGGTGGAAATGAAGAAGCTGCGAAATTATCAGGTATAAATGCAGACCGAGTGAAAATTGCAGTTTATGCGATTTCTGGTTTCCTTGCTGCATTATCTGCATTAATTTTAACTTCTCGCCTAAATTCTGCTCAACCAACTGCAGGGCAATCTTATGAGTTAGATGCGATTGCTGCGGTTGTGTTAGGCGGTACAAGCTTAAATGGCGGGAAAGGTTGGATTTTTGGTACGTTAATTGGGGCACTTATTATTGGTGTACTCAATAACGGTATGAACCTCATTGGCGTTTCCTCTTTCTGGCAACAAGTCGTGAAAGGGATCGTAATATTATTAGCAGTTTTACTAGATCGAAAAAAATCTGAATAAGGAGTGGTTAAGAATGAAAAAAATTAAACATCTATTCTTTGTTGTCATTGCAATGTTAGTTTTATCTGCATGTTCCATGAATTCATCTGTGGAACAAAATGATGCTGCAGATGAAGGAACAAAAGAAGGAGCAGTAAAAGTTGGTTTCTCCATTTCTACATTAAATAACCCATTCTTCGTTACACTTAGCGAAGGTGCAAAAGCTGTTAGTGAAGAAAATGGTGTAGAGCTTGTGATTGTAGATGCTCAAGATGATGCTTCTAAACAAGCTTCTGACGTAGAAGACTTAATTCAACAAGGAATTGACTTATTGTTAATCAATCCTGTTGACTCTTCAGCGGTAGGTTCTGCAGTAGAATCTGCAAACGCTGCTGGCATCCCAGTTATTACAGTTGACCGTTCTGCAGATAGCGGTGAAGTGATTTCACATATCGCTTCTGATAACGTAGCTGGTGGTAAACTTGCAGGAGAATATTTACTTGAGCTTGCTGGTGAAGGTGCAAAAGTAGCAATGCTTGAAGGTGTTCCAGGATCATCTGCTGCTCGTGACCGTGGTGCAGGTTTCCTTGAAGCTGTAGAAGGTAAAGTAGATCTTGTTTCTAGTCAAACTGCTAATTTCAACCGTAGTGAAGGTTTATCTGTAATGGAAAATATGCTTCAAGCACATCCTGACATTGAAGCAGTATTCGCACAAAACGATGAAATGGCTTTAGGTGCAATTGAAGCAATTTCAGCAGCTGGTAAAGATATTATTGTAATTGGATTTGACGCTACAGATGATGCTGTGAAGAAAGTTGAAGAAGGCGTAATGGCTGCAACTGTTGCGCAAAAACCAGAGGAAATTGGTAAAATTGCTGTAGAAACAGCTATTAAATATTTAAACGGTGAATCTGTAGAAGAATTCGTACCAGTTGACTTAGAATTAGTTACAAAACAATAATCAATAAAAAGGTAGAACTTAGTAGCATGAATTGCTGCAACGTTCTACCTTTGTTTTTTATCGTACTTTATTTCTTTTTTCTTTTCCTTCTACAATGAAGTTATCAAGAGCAAGAAAACGATTGCTTGCAAAAAGTAAATAAGTAGCCATTGCCATCAAAGCTAAATCAAATTCATAACCTTGGAGGAACCCAACAGCAAATTTCACTGTTGCAATGGCTCCTGCCATCAGAAGAATGAATAAAAAAGCAAATAGACGTATGGAAAAACCAATGACAATGAAAATTCCTCCAATGATTTCAAGACCTGTAACACCATATGCAAAAACTTCTGGGAATGGTAAATTGTAGCTGGCAAATCGGTCTGCTACTGCAGTAATTCCTTCCTGCAATTTTGCTAATCCGTGAACGATGAAAATAACTCCTAGAACAATCCGAAGAATAAAACCTCCAAATTCACTTTTTCTCAATCAAATCTCCTTCCAACTGCTTTTTTACTATCATATTATCGCTCGTCCAAACATAGCACCGTTTCATTCAAATTTTATATCGTTTTATTTTTGCCAATAAAACTACTTGGCAACCTGTTAGCTTTTCGCTTTCAGATTGAATCAACATCTTTTCTAGCAAAATATGTTTAATTTAATTATGAATATAGATTATGACGCTAAATAGATATGAAAATGTTTGCAAAAATGAGAGAAATAAAGAGAAGTTGGTTCTATTTCCTTCAAATTTTTCATATGTTGTAAAATATATTATTTCAACGATCTATTTGATTTTAAATCCAGCTCATGTGCTTTTTGTTTCTTCTAATCTTTTCCAAACCTATCAATTCTATTAAAATACATTATAAAAATCGATGGGGGTTGGAATATGAGGAAAAAGATTCGAGAATTTGGAATCACCATTGGAAGATTGCCAGTAGGAGAAAAAAACTGCATAACCGATGTGGAAGGGGTAAAGGTGGGTCATGTGACGCTGGATTATCCAATAGATGATCAAGGTACATATGCATGTACAGGTGTAACTGCCATATTACCGCATGGCGGTAATTTATTTAAAGAAAAGGTAACTGCAGCAAGCTATGTCCTGAATGGATTTGGAAAAACAACAGGCCTTGTACAAATCAATGAATTAGGTGTCATCGAATCACCGATTATGTTAACCAATACGTTTGGCGTTCCAGCTGTCACTCAAGGCACTTTAGAATATATGTTAGAACAAAATCCTGAGATTGGTATCTCAACAGGAACCATTAATATTGTTGTAGGAGAGTGTAATGATAGTTATTTAAATTCTATCCGTGCATGTCCTGTCACACCTGAACATGCCATTGAAGCGATTCAAAATGCATCTGATAAAGTAGTGGAGGAAGGAGCTGTTGGAGCGGGAAAAGGAATGATCTGCTTTGGTTATAAAGGAGGAATTGGTTCCTCATCTCGAATTGTAACGGCTGAGAACCAATCCTATACACTTGGATGTTTAGTGTTGAGTAATTTTGGAGAAAGTGTTGAGTTTCGACGTGAGCAATATACAACAAACCAACGTCAAGAGGATTCCACTCTTAAACCGACAGATGGTTCAATCATCATAATACTAGCAACAGATGCACCGTTAAGCAGCCGGCAATTATTGCGCGTAATTAAACGTTGTGGAATTGGACTAGCTAGAACAGGAAGCCATTATTCTCACGGCAGTGGTGATATTGTAATTGGTTTTACGACTGCTCACAAAATTCCACATTTCACTGATTATATTACTGAATCTAGAATCCAACTACGAGAAGATCATCCAATCATGAATCAATTATTTATTGCTGCTGCAGAAACAACGGAAGAAGCAATTTTAAATTCCTTATCCCAAGCTGTTACAACAACTGGAAGAAATGGACATGTCGTTCATTCATTTAATTGGTAAATAAAATGAATTGGTCCTATTTTCCGTAGAGGGAGTAAAGAATACATGTGCTTGCAAAATGCATTTATTATTCAAACCCTAAGTTTTATAAAAATAGCGAACTAATAATAAAATGATATCAATTAATACCATATATATACTTATTTATAATAATAAACCAAATAGGAACTAGAAAAAACAAGGAAAGTATGATATATTTCGTTTGAATACAGAATTATCAAAATATTCTATCATATGGTAATTCATTATGAAAATTTAATAGTATTAACGATTATTTGAGGTGATTTTCATACACGATTTTCTACTTTCACCCATTAAAGATCTTAAAATTCCATCACAAAAATGGAATCCACAAATACTTGAAGTTCAGGAACCACTTATTAAAGTGCAACAAG
>CADBNU010000323.1 GCA_902796085.1 Heyndrickxia coagulans | reverse complement strand
TAAAAACGTTTATAACTATCGAAGTGCTGGCTCCAATAGGAATTATTTAAACTAACAATTTTAACTCCTCCACTACTGGTTGCTGAAATAAACTCATTGTTTCCTAGATATATTCCTACATGGGAAATCCCCTTCTTATATGTATCTTTAAAAAAGACAAGATCACCAAGTTGAGGACTTGTCACATAATAAGAACGATTAAAGTATCCTTCTGCATTGAAACGTCCGATATTAAGTCCTGCTTGTTGATATACATAATAAATATAACCACTGCAATCGAAACCAGCAGGGGAAGAACCACCCCATACATATGGAACACCAATAAAGTTTTTTGCAATTTCAATTAATTTATTTACATTATAACTTGTTCCTATATGATCCTGTGGTGTAGAAGAGGAATTGTTACCCGTCGAGTTACCACCAACAATCTTTAAACTTTGCCCAACATAAATCGTATCTGAACTAAGATTATTCCATTTTTTCAAATTAGCGACGGATACACTAAATGTATTTGCTATTTTCCATAAAGAATCTCCGGCCCGAACAGTATATGTACGATTTGTACCGCTTGTATTGTTATTGTTCTTACTATTTGAACCGTTATTAGAAGGCGTTTGATTTGTCTTTTTAACTACTAAAACATCGCCAGGATAGATTAATGTCGTTTGTAACTTATTCCAATCCATTAATTCCTTTAACGTTATTCCATGTTTGTAAGCAATTTCGCTTAATGTATCCCCACTTTTAACGGTATAAGTTGTTGATTTATTCGTCTTACCTCCTTGGTTATTATTTTCATTTGTCTTATTATTTGTACCTTTACTATCACTAGGTTCTTTAATACTTAATACGTCACCTGGAAAAATCAAGGAAGAAGTTAAGTTATTCCACTGCATTAACTTTTGCACAGAGATTTTATATTTTGCGGCTATTGAACTTAAAGTATCGTCTTTAACGACTGTATAAGTGGAAATCTGAGTTGAGGAATGTTGAGTTGAATGATCTGAGTTTGTTGATGCGTTTGTCATTAAAACTTGATTCGGAAAAATTAAATGAGAGGAAAGGTTATTGATTTTTTTTAAATCAGAAACGGTTGTGTTATATTTCTGAGCAATTGTCCACAGGGTGTCTCCAGCCTTTACCTTATAAGATTCTGCTTCAGCCTCATTATTCATTAATAGTAACGTTGCTAATGCTGCTGTTGTTGTCAGAGAAACTTTCACTTTTTTACTAGTCATATTATCCCTCCTAGGCATAAAATTTATATAAAAAAGTCCCTACTGGTTTAACCAGTAGGGACGAATGACCGCGGTGCCACCCTATTTGCAGGTAAAAATTACCTACCACTCTATTGATAACGGTTATTACCGTCTTTCACTTTTTTATTAAACTTTATATAAAAAAGAAAAGATGCTAGAAGGATGTTATTCGTGCTTATCTTTGGACTGATTCACACTAACCATCAGCTCTCTGCACCAGGGAGATAAGTCACTACTTAGTTCCTCATTGTCGCGTTTTATTATTTCACTATTTTAAATTATTATATATTTATAACTTTAAAGATTCAACTATTTTGTTTGATTTTTTGTAATTTTTTGTTAAATATTAATACTCCTTAGTTCAATTTTACACTTATCAATTAGTAAAAACTTTTTTTAATAAATGCTTAGTAATCCGATCCCAAAATACACTCAAGACACCCGATATAGGTGTTTTTTTGCATTTTTTTGGATAATTAGTTCTTCAAATATTTTCTCCTCAACATTTTCGCTTTCTAATATATGCTTAGTTTCTATTATATTCTCTTCCTTAAATTCAAGGTTTTCCAGGACTCATAATTTCAAAGATCCCGACCATATATTAAGGGAACTTAAACGTTATATACAAAAAGCTGATGTACCTAACTGTACTATCCACGATTTAAGGCATCTTCACGCAACATTACTTTTGAAATACCAAGTGAATCCAAAAGTGGTTTCAGAAAGGCTTGGACATAGTCGAGTAGGAATTATATATGCTCACGTTACCTTCCATTCACACGACGAAGCATCCTTACGTTTGGAACAATCCTTTTTTAATAAAACATAGAGTTACATATATAGAAAAAATATGTTAAATAAATTAAATGGATCAATGCAAAAAATACTGTATGTGCATAGCAAGACATAAATTTAATCACCTTACAAAATAAAAGAACCCTTGTATACCAAGGGTTCTTTTATATGGAGCATACCGGGCTCGAACCGGTGACCTCTTCGCTGCCAGTGTGGGTTGGCAAGATTTTTTAGAATTTCACAAGTTATAAAAAG
>CADBNU010000322.1 GCA_902796085.1 Heyndrickxia coagulans | reverse complement strand
CTTTTTATAACTTGTGAAATTCTAAAAAATCTTGCCAACCCACACTGGCAGCGAAGAGGTCACCGGTTCGAGCCCGGTATGCTCCATCACCCTAACCCTTGATTATCAAGGGTTTTTTCTTTTTTGTGAGGGTTTTGTTTGGATAAAATGTTATCTATACACAAACCATATTTACTTAAAAGATTTAATTAACGTATTTAACTGAACGGTTCAAGGGTCATAACAACTTTTAATGATTTGATGAATTGAAAAAGGTTTTTTCAAGATGCATCGCCGCCTCCTCTTGTAAATCTGGTGTGACGTGGGACAGTTTTCTTTCTTTAACAACTACAAATCTTGGATTTCTAGACACAATAACAAACTTGTTTTAGACTCAGAAAGCTGATTAATTAAATTTATAATTGTGAAATATTGTTCTTAAACTAACGGGTAGAATAGTTGAACTACCATAGAAGTGCTTTGGTATAGCTGTGCTAAAGTTAAGAGGAAAGAAAATTTCGAATTTTGAGGATATGATGTTTGATTCTGTATTTAATAACAGGATGAGTGATGATGAGATCTCTTCGGTTATTTACGAGCAACTAAAAAAAAGAAAGTTAATTATGATAGGATAAAAACATTGTAAAATAAAATGATGAGAAGCTAGAGCAAGAACTTGAAATCGAAAAGGCTAAAGCAAAAGAATTGGAAGAGACAAGAGAAGCTCAATTTAGAATAAATTCTGGGGTTTTAGAAGCAATGGCTTCCAAAAAACGGAAGTTCTACCCTGTATCTCTACAAATAAACATTAACATAGCCATTAATATAAAAGTAAAATAATCCCTGTCTTAATAAGAGGGGATTATTTTCGTTAAGTTACTTTAAACCTTAGAATGGTTGTGATTCATTACCACAACTTGTTTACTATTTTTCTAATAGGTTTCGTTGGATAATATAGTTTAAAAATTGTTCGAATTTATCTTCATTGTTATCACTAACGAAGTTCTTCAATATACTTGTAAATATACGATAGATGCTAAAACCTACTAAAACTCCGATGAAATTACATATAACATCAGTAACATCTACTCTTCGCTCTAGAATACCGGTCGCTAGCCCAATCAATAATTGTGTTGTTTCAATGATTAGAGGTAATAAGATAGACCAAAGTAATACAACTTGATTTTTTTTCACCTTTTTAACCAATGGGAGTAAGAATCCAAAAGGAAGAGTTAAGATTACATTTAGAATGACATTTTCTATCATTAGTTGATTAAATGGAATTAAATTTACGGAATTCAGAACAAGCTCTCTATCGATAAACTCTGGTATTCCAAATGTAATTGGGAAGAGTGTGTATTTTGCAACCATAAGTAAATAAACTATAAATAAACCAAAGAAAGACAAATATATTCCGGAATGTTTAAATTTCTTTCTCATAATTAATAATGTAATAACTAGCAATATTGCTGCGATTATATAATAAGGTCCATCAAGATCAATCCTCATTGTAACTACCTCCGTCCATATTAAAGGGAAGAGAGAAACAATTCACACTTGAAAAGTGTAAATTAGTTTCTTAATGTTCCGTTTCCTAATATTTTCCAACCGTTATCATTTTTCATAACTTCTAGGTAATATTTGCTAGATCTGACATCAGCATTTGTAGGGAATGCCTTGTTTATTCTGTATACTTTGGTTGGCTTGGCATCAGAATCTACATAATGGGATACCGTTCCGTAATAACTGTCTCGCCAAGCATCATCTTTCCATAATGAATACTTTACAGTTTCCCCTTTTGTGCTTGTCTTAGCCCAAGATTTAGATGTGCCGTTGTAGTAAGCGTATCCATTTATGTAAACCTTTCCTTTATCTAAAGTATGGTATGAACCTTCTTTTTTTCCGTCAATTCTATAGTACATATTTAATGAATAACTTGAAGAAGCCGCCAAAGCAGGTGTTGCAACCAACGCAAAAATAAATACTGCACTTAAAATTGCTAAAACTTTGTTTTTCAAATTTAACATCCCCCTGTTTTTTATGTTTTTCTCTCCTACCCTGATAAATTTTAACAAATAATTTTTTATATTAAATCAGACTTTTTTGCTATTTTCTATATTAATATAGTATTATAAATATAAAATCAATTTCCGCAAAAACAAAAACTAGATGACGACCTATAATATTATTTAAAACTATAAAAATTTAGATTACTATTAACTATAACTTGATATATATGTCATTGTGCATAATAGTGGCAATATATTATTTAAAAATAATGTTGAGGTTTTACAGTTCTTCTATAACAGTTAAGGCTATTGAAAACGGATTTAATGAAATATTGGACAGGTTAGCCGGGATTTGTATTAATGAAAAAAATGAATTATTAATGGTTCAAGCTATTGCTAGAAGAATGGGCAGTCCCTTCTGGCGGGTTTGAAGAGGGAGAGAGTCCAGAGGAATGCTGTATTAGAGAAATTAAAGAAGAAACGGGATATGATGTGAAAATCACCAAACTATTGCGGATTAAAGAAATAACTATAAAAGGAATTAAAGTAAAAATATATTATTTCAAAGTGCAAAAGATTGGTGAAAGTATTGGAATTAATGACCCTGATAGACTTATTGCAGCAGCCGAATGGAAGTCTTTAAATGAAAATAAAAACAATAAAACACGCTTATCCTGAAGATATAGACTTTCTGCTGAACCAATTTAAGCATAATTAGAGGCTCGTTTCTTATTTTGTAAAAGGGTGCGATTGGATGAGACTGATATTGAGATATCAAAGTAATGTTAACAGAGAAGGTGATACCTGCGCTTGTATATGGTAACTTAAAAGTGAGCCACAATAGCAATTGAAAACT
>CADBNU010000321.1 GCA_902796085.1 Heyndrickxia coagulans | reverse complement strand
TTGGAGTGAAGCATATGGTCAAGTTACAGATAAATTCGGAGTGAAGTGGCAAATTTCAGTAGAAAATTCAAATAACAACTAATGGTTCTCAACCTTGACATGCGAATGGTTAACATATATGATAAAATATTGTAAAATAAAATACCCGTATAATGCGGGAGAGGTTCATAGCGAAACCCTCTATAAAAAACTATGGATCATACATATTATAACCTTGTCCATAGGACAGGGCTTTTTATTTGTATCCGAAGTTAACTTCGTTATGTGAACCTCCTCCTGCACAATCAAAGGAGGATTTTTTTATGGGAAGAGAAAAACAAGAAGTATCTTTACTAGGGAATCAGGGCACAAAATATGTATACGAATATGCACCTGAACTTTTAGAAGCGGTTGAAAATAAACATTCCAATCGTGATTATTTTGTGAAGTTTAATTGTCCTGAATTTACTAGTCTTTGTCCAATAACGAATCAACCAGACTTTGCAACAATTTATATTTCTTATATTCCAGATAAAAAATTAGTAGAAAGTAAATCTTTGAAACTATATTTATTTAGTTTTCGTAACCACGGAGACTTTCATGAAGATTGTGTCAATATTATCATGAATGATTTAATTAAATTGTTAGAACCTCGTTATATTGAAGTTTGGGGGAAATTTACACCTCGTGGTGGAATTTCCATTGACCCGTATTGTAATTATGGAAAACCAGGAACAAAATATGAAGAAATGGCGAATTTCCGTATGATGAATCACGATTTATATCCTGAAAAAGTGGATAACCGTTAAATTCACAGGGTAAATGGGAGAAGGCTTCGTTATTTTTTATAAATCATTTATTGACAATTTTCCACCAAAAACAATCTTTTTTCCTGTTAAATATTATATAAATCTTTTAGCATTTATTTTGAGTTTTCAACAAAACCAATATGATAAATCTAAGGATGAGAACTTGTATCAAATACATGAGTAAAATCAATTACAAGGAGTGTATTTATCTTTATCATGTTTAAGGAAAAATATGCCATATAAAAATTGTTAGTCTGGGTTACACTAAAAATAAATGAACTAACATAAGCGTTTGTTTTTAGTAAGCTCAGACTTTTTTGTGTTTAAACTCCGTTTATCAGAAAATGAAAAAGAAGGGATTTCTTTAACCTTTTCAACTCTAACCGTTCAAGTCCAATTTTTTAAATAGAATTAAGAGCTATTGTAAAATGTCGAATAAGTACTATTTTGTTGATTATACTTTTAGGAATATATTTTGATTAATGATTGATAGGGAGGATGTTTATGGAACAACAAAATCAACCTAGAACACAAGTTTTGTTAAAACATAAAGAAAACCAAAATCTCCAACAACTTGCAACGACCCTTGAAACAATAGCAAAAAAATTAAGGGAAGAACAGAAATTCGTATTTATGCAAGGAAATGAAGAAATTGTCATTAGTCCGACGGATGATATAAAAGTAGAATTTGAATATGAAGTGAAAGGAGATAAACACTCGTTTGAAATTGAATTCGATTGGTATGAAGGAGAAGAAAAAAAGACAATGAAAATTTTATAGTATAAATATTAAAAAGGGCTGATCAAATATACTACATCCCAAAATTTGGAGTGAAATCCTATTTTTGGGCATTATCATATAGCCCTTTTTTCTGTATTATTAAACTACTTAATCGTATTTTTAATGAAAATCACGAAATATATTTTGAAATTAAAAAACGAAAAGTTATATTATTCTTATTCATTAATTATAATGGTATTAACGGCATTCATGATAATATGATCCATAACGAAGGAATTTTTTAGGAGGGATCGATTTGATTCACATCGTGAAGGCGGGGGAGACATTATATCAAATTTCTCGAGATTATAGAATACCTTTGGCAAATATTTTACAGGCGAATCCATCCATTGTTCCAAACATGATTTATCCTGGACAAGCGCTCAATATACCAGGTTTACCTGATCCAAACTCAATTCCATATCGAATTGAAGTGTCTGTACAAAACCGTTGGTTACGATTGTACAGAAATAATACTTTGTTAAAAGAATATCCAATCGCTGTCGGACGAATGTTGCATGGTACACCAAAAGGGCAATTTGTGATTATAAATAAGGCACCTAATCCAGGCGGTCCATTTGGCACGATGTGGATGAGTTTGTCAAAGGAACATTATGGTATTCATGGGACAAATGATCCAACATCAATTGGTAAAGCCGTATCTAAAGGTTGTATTCGAATGTATAATAAAGATGTTGAAGAACTAGCGCAAATCATTCCAATTGGTACACAAGTTCACATCTTTTAATAGATTTAAACTTAGAATAAACTTTAGATATCATTTAAAAATTCTGGAATTTTATATAAATGTATATCATTATTTTCATACAGTTACAATAACTTTAATACAAGTTCTGTTTTTTATGCACCATAGTTTACATAATATTATTATATTCAAATATATGATCATCATTTCGTTTGATAATCAAATGATTAGAAATTGAGATTTATTGTTGGTAAATTGATAGTAGTAAATAAAGAAAGGAGAATGATTATGAAAGTTTTAGTTGTTGGTGCAAATGGTAAGATAGGACGCATTTTAGTGAATAAATTACAAAATGATAATGATTTTCAAGTGAGAGCTATGGTTCGATCAGTAGAGCAAGCAAATGAATTAAACGAACGTGGGGTAGAGGCTGTTGTCGCAGATTTAGAAGGTTCAGTTGAACAAATTAGCAAAGCAATGAAGGGATGTGATGCTGTTATTTTCACAGCGGGTTCAGGATCAAAAACTGGTCCAGATAAAACATTAACCGTAGACTTAGATGGTGCTGTCAAAACGATTGAAGCTGCCGAAGCAAATAGTATTAAACGATTTGTCATGGTTAGTGCGTTACAGGCAAATAATCGTGAAAATTGGAATATGAAAATTAAACCTTATTATGTAGCAAAACATTATGCAGATCGAATTCTTATGAACAGTGATTTGCAATATACGATTGTTAAACCGGGTGGATTGTTAGATGGACCTGGAACCGGAAAGATACAAGTCGCAGAAAAACTTGAAAGAGGCACTATACCACGTGAAGATGTTGCAAGTACAATTATTGAAGTGTTACGTGAACCGAAGATGATTCGTCAATCCTTTGATTTAGTATCAGGAGATCTTACGATAAAAGAAGCAATAGCTGATTTTTAAAATAACATATTTATAAATAAGGCTATTTTAGGAAAAATCCTAGAATAGCCTTTTAAATTAAGAATTTAACTTATTTAAGTTAGCTTTAACGGCTTGAATTATTGCATTTCGGAATCCGTGTTCTTCTAAACTTGCGATGGATTGAATAGTTGTCCCATAAGGCGAACAAACATCATCTTTTAACTTTGCTGGATGTTCTCCCGACTCAAGTACCATTTTCGCTGCACCAAGAACCGTTTGTGCAACGATACGGTAAGCCATATCTCTCGGCATACCATACATGACAGCACTATCTGCTAGAGCTTCAATAAATACATAGACGAAAGCAGGTGCTGAACCACCTATTGCACCTTCAATATCCATTAAACTTTCGTCAATTACTACGGTTTTACTAAAAGAGTTAAACAATAATTCGACTTTTTCTTTTTCTTGATTTGTGAAAGTTTTATTAAAGGAAAGGGCAATCATACCTGCACCAACTGCAACAGGAGTATTTGGCATTGCTTTTACAATTTTTGTTTGACGATTGAAAAATTGTTCACATTCTGCAATTGATACACCGGCTGCGATATTGACTATGATTGTATCTTCGCGAATATAATTACGAATTTCTTCGATCACTTGTGTATATTTATTCGGTTTAACAGAAAGAAAAACAACATCACTATTTTCTGCTACTGTTATGTTATTTTGTGTAATATTTATATTAAACTTTTCACGTACTTCGTTTAACTTTGGCATAGATGGATTAGAAACAATGATATTTTCAGGATTAACTGAATCAGTTTGTATCATGCCATTAATTAAAGCTTTCGCCATATTTCCACAACCGATAAAACCGATATTTTGTTTCATATTGAATTTCCTTTCATAGAAGTTCATTTACATGATGACTATTTTAATATAGTAAAAGATTCAAAGCAACATTGGAAGCAAAGAAACTTTTTATTATTTTTTGATTAAAAATGATAAATAATATTTACTAAAGCTATACAAACCTACGAATTGAAGTGATAATAGATAAAAATGATAAAAAAACGAATTTTTTACTCAAAAAATTTGTTCAACCAATCTATATATAAGATCAATCTATTTATAAGAAAAGAACTGCTTGTAGGCAGTTCTTTTTCCTTTATTTATTAAGTATGTTTTTATAATCTTTACCCTTTTGAACGTATACTTCGTACG
>CADBNU010000320.1 GCA_902796085.1 Heyndrickxia coagulans | reverse complement strand
TTAGTTTTGTGCTAGGTATTACAACATTTTTCTATATATTTTTATCTGCTAACTTTGGACTCTTAGATGCAACACCACAACGATTATTTTCAGGATTAGAAAGTTATGGACTTCTTGCTATCCCTATGTTTATGCTAGCAGGAGAATTAATGAATTCTGGTGGGATTACTTCTCGCTTAGTCAACTTTTCAAAAACAATGGTCGGACATTTTCGTGGTGGTTTAGCTTATGTAAATGTTGTTTCCAATGTTCTTTTAGCCTCAATTATAGGCTCGGCAACGGCTCAAATTGCAATGATGAGTAAAATTATGGTTCCTTCTATGGAAAAAGAAGGATACTCGAAAGAATTTGCGACAGCTACCACCGCTTCTGCAGGTATACTCGGTCCCATTATTCCACCTAGTATGATGTTTATTATATACGGTGTTACCTCTGGAACATCAATCGGAGACATGTTTTTAGGTGGAGTATTTCCGGGAATATTAATTACGTTTTTATTTATCGTTCTAATTGGTTACTTTGGCACAAAGCATCAATGGCCAACATTAACTAGATCGACTGTATCTCAAATGTTCAAATCATTTATTTCAGTAATTCCTGCATTGCTTGTTCCTATAATTATTATAGTCGGAATATTAACAGGTATTTTTACTGCGACAGAAGCAGCCTCCATTGCATGTATTATTGCTCTATTCGTAGGGGGTTTTTTGTATAAAGAAATTAAGTTAAAAAGCATTCCGAGGATTTTAATAAACACAGCAATAACGACAGCTACGATAACGATGCTAATTGCCATGGCAAATATTTTTGGTTGGGTATTAGCCTTTGAACGTATACCACAACAAATTGCAACATGGATGACCTCTTTAACAGATAACGCGTTGATCTTTTTAATAATTGTAAACATCTTTTTGTTGATCGTAGGGATGTTTCTAGATGGCATTGCAGCCCTAATAATACTTGTACCTATATTTATGCCTTTAATCATAAATTATAATATTGATCCCGTTCACTTTGGAGTTATTATTTGTATTAACTTAACTATTGGATTATTGACACCTCCGGTTGGGACAGGATTATTTATTGCTTCTTCACTAACAAATATTAAACTAGAACGATTAGTACGCGCCATTTGGCCCTTCTTACTTGCTAGTATTGTTGCACTTTTTATTATTTCATACGCACCGCAAATCGTTACGTGGTTGCCGAGTATATTTAACTAATTATTAGCAAACTAAATTTATTGACTTTTTTAATAAGTCATATTAATCTTAATATATATATATATATGAAACTCACTTCACTATAAGTGAACAAATAAGGAGGTTAACGATGAAACTTATTAATTATACGGTAACAGGTGTTACTCGATCTGGAGCTATTGTCGGTGAAAAGATTATTGATCTTAACTATGCATTTCAAGCCTTCTTGAAAGCAAAAGGAAAATATCGTTATAAAGAAATTGCCCATGCTTATGTTCCAGACAATACCGACGAATTGTATCAAGGTGGAAAAGAATCTATTCAATTAGCCCAAACTGGAATTGACTTCATTTTAGAGAACCCAGACAGTTTCGATAAAAAAGCCATATACAATCGAAATGAAGTAAAAATAGAAGCACCTGTACGTAATCCTGGAAAGATAATTTGTGTAGGTCATAATTATCGTGAACATATTTTAGAAATGGGACGTGAGTTACCTTCGTATCCAGTTATTTTTGCAAAATTTGCAAATACCATTCTCGGACCAGAAGATGATATTCCATTTTATCCAATTTCAAAACAATTGGACTATGAAGCGGAATTTACCTTTGTAATTGGTAAAAAAGCACGTAACGTTTCAGAAGAAGAAGCCCTTAATTATGTAGCTGGATATACAATTACAAATGATGTTACATATCGAGATATCCAACGTCGTACAATACAATGGTTGCAAGGTAAAACAGTGGATGGTACTGCACCAATGGGTCCATATCTAGTAACTTCTGATGAATTATCAGATCCGTCTGGCTTAGATATCGTTTTAAAAGTAAATGATGAAGTGCGTCAACAAACAAATACGTCAAATCAAGTATTTGATACGAAGAAACTAGTATCATTCCTATCTAGTTTAATGACTTTGGAACCTGGTGACGTTGTCTTAACTGGAACGCCTGGTGGTGTTGGAGTAGCAATGGACCCTCCGCAATTCTTAAAAGACGGGGATGTTGTTACGATCGAAATTGAT
>CADBNU010000319.1 GCA_902796085.1 Heyndrickxia coagulans | reverse complement strand
TCATGGTAAAGAATATACCAGCGATAATCAATATCCACGAAATGTTAGATCCGAATGAAGCAAGTGGTACTAAAGCCGAGCGGAAACGAAGAAACGCGTAGTCTTCTTGATCTTGTAATGCGTGACCACATTCATGGGCTGCAACTGCTATTGCTGCTAATGAATGACCGTGATAAATATCTGAAGATAAACGGACAACTTTTGAACGAGGATCATAATGGTCTGATAAAACTCCACGTATTTCTTCAATTTGTACATCATATAAACCATGTGCATCTAAAATTCTTCTTGCAACATCATAGCCAGTTGCACCTGTAGAACCTGGTACTTTCGAATATTTGCTATATGTTGATCGAACTTTCATACTAGCAAAGATTGGGATTAGTGTAATAATCACAAAGTAAATTAAAAATTCCACCAGTTTAGATCCTCCTATATATATTTTTTTCTAAGTTAATCATATATAAATTCAAAAAAGGTGTCAATTTTTTTGTTCCTTCTTATAACGATATTGTTTTTCTTTTTCTGCTTTATATTTACGCCAACCTACATAGGACAAAGTTAATACTATGATACCACCAGTTGAAATAATGACCCACCATAATGAAGGATCTGCTTCATCTTCATCTGAGCCTTCTTCAAACAGACTTTGCAAATCGGTTTGAATCGCTTCCATTGTTTCCATTCCTCGTTCACTCATGAATAGTCTTTCAGCATTTTGCTCTAAATATTCAATTTGAGCATCAACCTTTTGAACTTTTTTGATTGGAAGATCTAAAACAATACTTGGATAAATGAGATCATAAATACTTAAAAAATCTTTTAATTCACTTATAAATCGTTCGTTATTTTCGTCATGATAAGCATCTTTTACCGATTGAAAAGCTGTTAAAACTGGCTCTTCCATTTCACTCCACAGGGGCATATACTCTGTAAAAACAGCATCGACAATCAAGCGATACTTAGTTAAATTCCTCAGCACTAGCTGTTTATTAATTGAACTCTCTTCTAATGAACGAATCGTTTCATTATAGGAACTTTGTAGTGTTCTTATTTCATCTGCTGTAAATATAAAATTTGAATTGAGTATGTTGTTAATCGTTTGTACGACATTTTTCGTTTCTTCAAATCGGTTTGTCTTGGCATAATTTAAAGCTTCATCAGCTAGTTGATTAATGTAGTTTACGTTTATTTCTTGCGCCGATACGGAAAAATTTAAAATACTTATATTGGCAAATATGAATATGATTAGTGCAAGGATCTGTTTCATATGCTTGTCCCCCCTATCACTACTTAAATGTATGATAAAGCGGACAAGTATAGACCTTAATTTTTTGATTGATTCAGCTGTTTTCTAGGATTACGTATACCACAGTAATAAGCAATTCCTATACATGCAATACTTAACCAAAATGTAAAATAACCTATTTCTGGTAAGTAATTTCCTATTATAGTGTAGTGAGGATACATTAGAAATAAATAATCAATTACGTCATTATGCAAGGTCCAAACAGCGGCAATCACGATATGTATCCATTTGAATCGATAATATGGAGCATACATTATACCTTCAATTGCCATTGCCAAGTGAGAAATCATTAACATGTAACCAGTCCAGTGAAGTTCTCCTGTTACAAATAATGTTAATAGATTCATAACTACCGCCCATATACCATATTTTACAAGCGTTATTATCGCTAATGCTTCTATTAATGGCCAATTTTTCTTTAATAAAAATCCTACTAACACAAAACAAAAAAACAAGCTCGCAGTCGGACTGTCTGGAACGAATATTAAAAAAATCGCAGGTGTTTCCTCCAACTGGTATCCATACCAATAATAGCCATAAATAGTACCGAGTACATTAATAATTAATAAAAGTGCTATTGTTTCCTTTCTTGTCATCAAAAAATTTAATTTAATCAAATTATTCACCTTATTCACCTCGCTACTATTATAAACCTTCTAAAATATTTTCAAAATAAAATAATACATAGAAAATTAAAAAGGCTGTCCAAGGTACTACCCTCAAACAGCCAAAAATTAGATATGATTTATTTAGATTAGATTCTATTCTTCAATTGACTTAATATATTCCGCGATTTGTTGCAGCTCTTCATCTGTACCTGTAAAGATTCCCGAAGGCATCGAGCCTCTTCCATTCACCGCTATATCCATTATTTCTTCTTCCGATAGTTCAGTACCGACTAACTTCGGACCCGTTACCGATCCTTCTAAATTTTCCCCATGACATGATAAACAAGTATTTGCTTCTAAAATGGCATACGCTGGATCTTCTTTATCTAATTCAACTACATCACGAATCATTCCTTGTTCCTTAGATGCCTTCCAATCATGGTGTGCTGCAGCTTCCCATGTAAGATAAAAAATACCAGCAACAGCTAATAACATAAATCCTGTTGCAATGGGACGATCGATTGGGCGCCTTTTGGGACTGCGATCAAGGAATGGTGCTAATAAAAGAGCTGTAACCGCTAAACCAGGTATAATAAATGCCCCAATAATATTAAAAGGACCAGAAGCGAAAGAATATTTCAATAATTGATACAAGAATAAGAAATACCAATCTGGCAATGGGATATACGCCGTATCCGTTGGATCTGCGACTCTTTCTAGCGGAGGTGGTTCTACGACTACTAAACATAAAAATCCTACTAGAAATACAGCTCCAACCATCCATTCTTTTAATAAAAAGTCTGGATAAAATAATTCCGTTTTACCAGGATACTCTGAATAATCTTTAGGTATGTTGGGCTTACGATTATTTATCGGAACACGAGAGTCACCGACAAATTTTAATCCTTTACCTCTTTTCATGACACTCCCCCCAAAGTAAAGATAAAACCTATTATGTAGACGTATGAATATGAACGATTAAATCATAGCGGACCTGAGATACCTTGTTTACGAATCATAATGAAGTGTAATCCAATCAATAATAACAATGCTGCAGGAAGGAAAAAGACATGTATAGCAAAAAATCGTGTTAATGTTTCTGCACCAATAATATATTGGTCGCCTGCTATTAATGTTTTCAACATATCACCTATAAGTGGTGTAGATTGGGCAATATCTAAGGTAACCTTAGTAGCAAACAATGCCTTCATATCCCAAGGTAATAAGTAGCCTGTTAAACCTAAAGCTAACATAACCATAAAAATAAGAACACCAACTATCCAGTTCAATTCTCTCGGTTTTTTATAGGCTCCTTGGAAAAAGACTCGCAGTGTATGTAAAAACATCATCACAATAACAATACTTGCGCCCCAATGGTGCATACCTCTTACAATTTGCCCAAATGCGACTTCATTTTGTAAATAATAGACGGACTCCCAGGCATTGACAATATCAGGAACATAATACATTGTTAAAAACATACCTGATAATACTTGAATAATGACGACAAAAAAGGTTAAACCACCGAAACAATATACAAATGCACTGAAATGATGGGCAGGGTTTACATGTTCTGGAACTTCATGGTCCGCTACATCCCTCCAAAGAGGAGTTATATCAAGTCTTTCATCAATCCAATCATATACCTTATTTAACATGGTTACTCTCCCCCTACTTCGCTTGCTCGTCTACTTAAATAGAGGACCCCATCATTAATTTGATATTGATAGCGATCAAGTGGCCCCCTTGGCGGTGTTCCTGGTACATTAGTACCATCTTTTTCATATACCCCTTTGTGACATGGACAAAAGAACTGATTTGGGTGACTGTCACTTGAATTCCAACTTACAGTACAACCTAGATGTTTACAAATAGGAGATAATGCAACAATTTCACCATTTTCATCTTTGTAAACCCATGCTGTTTGGGTGACTGTCGATTCATACCAACCATCCTTTTGTTCAAAATTAAAATCGACCCGTTGCGGTTCAGATGTTATCTCATCTACTTTTACGTTTGTTGCAATAAAATCTCCACTTGCCTCTGCTTGTAGGACAGGATCGATGGCCATACGCAACATTGGCATTACTGTCACAGCTGCCATAAACCCTCCTACACCCATAATTGAATAGGATAAAAATTGACGTCTTGAGATATCTTGTTTTTCTTTACTCATTAGCAAATCCCCCCAATCTGCTAAAAATGAACATATAAAAATACTTTCGTTATTTCCAATATTAAATCATATAATTTGTATGGTCAATTAAAATTAATTCAAATATATTAATTTATTATAAAAAATACAATAATTTATTTTTTCTGTAAACTATTTTCCCTTTCTTTTTCTTGCCAGTAATGAATAATGATATTTATGACCTGTTCTGCCTGATTACTAATTACTTTCATTTTATTCGTTTCATTCATATGTTCTAATGGAATAGATGGCAGCCATATAACCTCGTATCGATTGGAAATAATTTTTTGCCAAATAGGATCACTTGAGATAAAAATTATATGTTTAAAGTATCCGCTTTCAATATGTTTTACCCAGTATTGATTTAACCCAATTAATTCTTCTTCCGTTGAACGAAAATATGTAAATGGTGGTAGTAAAAGAATTCTACCTTTAAATTGATTTTCAATAAATTGTGACACTAGTTCAATAAACTCACTAGCATTTGCTGCCTCTGTGCCATCCTCTTTAAAAGTAATTGGAATGAGTGGAATTAAAATCGTATCTACATAGTCTTTTTCTCGAAAGAATATAGAGGAGTCTTTCGCAATCCACCTCACGATTACACCACCTTTTAAAATAGAAGTTCGTAAATTTTTTAACAGAATTATTGAAAGGGAAAGAATTATTAGTAAATTCTAATTAAAGGATAGCACAATTGCTTAAAAAAATTTGAAAGAAATGTGAACATTTTTAGACATTTTATTGTCATAGCTAAATGTTTTTAGAATCGCTATTAAAAAAAGAAAAAAACTCGCAAAATTGCGAGTTCAATTCTTCAGACCTTACTAATCATTGTTTAAAATCTTGTTATATTGTTCTGATAGCTTTTGAAAAGCTTTTTTATCATTTTTATCTAAAGCATGATCTATTTCTTTACGTAGTCTTTCTAATTGAAACTCTTTAATGGAAGATTGCAAAAACAAATGAGCCATTTCCCTTTCTTTTTCAGATAATTGTATAATATCAGGCATATATGGATTATTTTCTAAAACTAAAGCATATTGGTGAGATTTATGAACAGATTTAAAGTTCAATTGAATGTATATATCTTGATCACGATTTAACCGTATATCATGGAAAGATTTTTCAGCGTCTGTCGTCATTATAGAATCTTTATAAAATCTGAATGGAACATCGTCAACACAAATAGTACTCATGACAATACCGCGCGGACAATATTCAGCATGTTCTACAAAGTGAACCTTTTCCATTAACTGATCATGACTCAGCAGATAGTTTAAAATCCATACACACTCCCGGCGTTTTAATTGGTAATGATTTAAAAACCAGCGAATAAATTCTTTTTTCTCATTGACTGAAACAGGAGCGACCATTTTTATCTCCCTCCTTTAGTTGAATCACATGAATTTTATTCAAGACTTGTTTCTTCCAGTCTTTCCAATAGTTCAATGTATTCAACATTTGTTGGGTCCATTTTTCTAAGTTGTTTAAATACTTCGATAGCAGCAATATGATTTCCTTCTTCTAAAAGGAAAAATCCATAATTCGAAAGGAATTCTTCATTCTCTTTTAAATAACTATATGCCTTTTGGTATGCATTTAATGCATCAGAAAATCGTTCTTCTTTGTCACAACTTAAAGCATAATCCCAAAGCAAATACGGATCCTCTTCACCTTCTAAAATCATTGGTTCAACGAGTTCAATGATGTCTGCATAACGCATTTGTTTCAAATATAATTTATTTAATGTTAACACTGCATCGAGATACGACGGATCTAGTTTTATCGCTTCTTTAAAATATTGTTCTGCTTCTTTTTCTTCTCCTCGTTTCAAACACACTTTGCCAGCAAATTGATAAAGCTCTTTTTGAAAAGGGTTTATCTCAATTCCTTTTTTTGCAATTTTTATAGCGTTTTCCAAATCCTCTATATGTTCATAGCTTCGAGCTAATGGTAAATATGCACTCTGATATTCTGGGTCAAGTTGTATTGTTTCTTTTAGTTTTTCAATTGCGCGTTCAAACATACCTGCTTGATATGCTGTTAACCCGTAGCCAAATAAGCAGTCAATATCAAGTCTGTCTTCTAAAACACGTTCATAATAGTGAATTGCTTTTTCAAATTCCCCAGCTGTCGAATAAATTTCTGCTAACCGTTGAAAAATATTAATATCATTTAATTCACTTACCTGTGGTAATATTTGTTCAAATTTGTAAATCGCTTCAGCGAATCGACCTATTGAAGCATAAAATTCCGCCAAGGCTAACTGTACAACTGGTTCATTTGGATCAATTTTTTCTGCTTCAAACAGTTTTTGTTCACTAACTTCAAAAAGTCCTTGTGAAACATATAAATCAGCTTGAAGAAGAAGTGACTGAATATAGAACGGATCATTTTTCTTGATCTTATTTAAAATATTCAACGCTTCATCTTCACGGTCTAATTGTATATAAATATCTGCTAAAGTGGTTAACAACTCTCCATCATCAACATTATGTTTTAATAAATTGTTGTATAGACTTGCTGCTTGATCTAAAAATCCTAACCCTCTTAATGCTTCAGCTAACAGAAATTGTTCTTCCTCCGTACCTGAATTTTTTATCGTTTCATAAATTTCTTTAGCACGGGTCAAATGACCGGTTTCCAAAGATTGAATACATTGTTCGACTTTATTCATTGACAATTACTCCTTCTAAACTGTAACTTCTACTATGAAAATTATAGGTTGAATAAAAAATTATTTAAAGAATGAAGGTTTCAAGATGGTAATTTCTTCACTATTTTCCGGAATGAATTTTGCTTCACTACCAACACGGATAATTTTTCCTTTATGGACGGTCACAACTAAAGATTGTTTCTCTTGGTCTTCCTTTCGTCCCGTATTTGACAAAAATAGATTATAACTTAATTCGCCACCTGCTTGCAAATAACCTTTTAGGGGATAAATTCCGATTTGTTTTAAAACATCTAAATCTAATGGTGAATCTTCATTTAGAGGGTATAATATATGTGGGATTCTTTCACGCTCGAGTATGAAATGCCAATGATATAGTAAATCCTCAATTTCTTCATCATTTCCAATTGGTATCGGAATTAAAGGGCTATTATATGGGAACATCGCTTCACGAATCCATCCCCATGGGATTTTGTACAATGATCGCTTATCTTCATATTCAATAAAAATTGCAGGGATTTTCAATTGTTTGCACTTTTGGATTAAGGGAACTGTCAATAGTTGGACGGGAATTTTTATTGCCACTGTATAATCAAGGGAGCTCTTTGAAAAGAATTCAACAATTTTATTACGTTCTTGTTCTAATACACGAATATCTTGAATTGAAGCAACCGCAATCACGGTTGTACAACCATTCATGATATAACGGGAAGTAAAGTACTCTTTGATCTCTTTATCTGATGTGATATTTGGAATACTCATGTTTACAAACACATAAGTGGAAGTCATGACAAAGTTTGTTGCATTCATTTTCATGTATAAGTATTTTGGAAAATCTGGTTTGACAGATAAAATTTTATCATCTTTAACGAGTAATGACATCGTTTCCAATTTATCTCGCCTAACCATTTTGACATTTTCAATTATATACGTCATAATTTCACCTCCACTGGTCTTAAGACAAGCTATGAGTGAAAAAAGAAAAATATTCCAAGTTTTTGTTTATCATAGCGTCAGTGGAGGTAAAAATCTTCTCATTGTACAATTGACTTTAAATCTTGAAAGAAATTAGGATAAGAAATTTTTATACAGTCAGCATTTTCTAATATTAGGTCTTCTGAACAAATAAAGCTAGCTATGGCAAGCATCATTCCAATACGATGATCACCATGTGTTTTTACTTGACCACCTTTTAATTTTTGCTTCCCATGGATAATCATGCCATCATCGGTAGCTTCGATTGATGCCCCCAATTTTGATAGCTCTGTTACAACAGCTTCAATTCGATTTGTTTCCTTTACCTTTAATTCTGCAGCATCTCTAATAATTGTTGTTCCTTCTGCTTGTGTAGCAATCAAAGCAATGATTGGGATTTCATCAATCAAACGCGGAATGATAGCACCACTAATCTCAGTTGCTGTTAAGTCGCTATATTTGACATATATATTTCCAAATGGTTCACCATTCCTTCGTATCGTCTCAACCTCTACATTTCCTCCCATTGCTCTTACAACGTCTAGAATGCCAGTTCTCGTTTCATTTAATCCGACATTTTTAATGACAAGTTCTGCTCCTGGAACGATTAATCCTAGAGCGATAAAAAAGGCTGCAGAAGATATATCTCCAGGAACAAATACATTCGCACTATGTAATTTTTGACCACCTTTTACAATAATTTGGTTATCATCCATTGATAGGTATGCGCCATATTGTTGTAATAACTTTTCTGTATGATCTCGAGATTGAATTTTACCGGTTATTTTTGTTACGCCTTCAGCTAAAAGACCCGCCAAGATCAGTGCTGATTTGACTTGAGCACTGGCAACAGGAAGTTCATATTCAATGGCCGAAAGTTGTGTACCTTGTATTGAAATCGGTAGTTTATTGTTATTTTCTCTTCCCCAAGTTTGTGCACCCATTAACTTTAACGGATCTGTGACACGTGACATTGGTCGATTGTTTAACGAAACATCCCCATTTAACACAGAGTAGAACGGTAGCCCACTTAACAGACCTAATAAAAGTCTAGCAGTCGTACCAGAATTACCTGTGTACAGCACATCCTTCGGCTCTTTTAAACCGGTTATCCCTTTACCATGTACAATGATATCCCCATTGGAATCCTCGATTTTTACACCCATTTTACGAAAACAATT
This sequence comes from Heyndrickxia coagulans, assembly GCA_902796085.1. Taxonomy (GTDB): domain Bacteria; phylum Bacillota; class Bacilli; order Bacillales; family Caldibacillaceae; genus Pallidibacillus; species Pallidibacillus thermolactis. The sequence goes on along the minus strand of CADBNU010000319.1, from coordinate 22,624 downwards.
CATCGTTGCTAAACAATCATCACCGCGCAAAAAATTGGAAATGACTGTTGTTCCTTCAGCAATTGACCCAAACATAACTGCACGATGAGAAATCGATTTATCACCTGGTACTGTTAACTCTCCTTTAACCCGAACATCCGTATGATTTAATCGAATAGAATTCATATAAATGATCCTTCCTCTGCAATTTCATTTTTCCATTCTTTTAAAGTAGCTAAAATGGTATCGTCTGATATTTCTTTTAAAACTGGCTTCCCATACCCGTTCAGAAGCACAAATCGAATTTGACCGGATACAGTCTTTTTATCCCGTTTCATTGTATTTAATAATTTTGTAAAAGATAAATCTTGCGGTAAATAAGTTGTATATTCAAGTTTTTTAGCCCAATTGATGAAGTTTGAAATTTGCAGATCTTTCAAAAAGACTTTTTCGCTTAATTTAAGGGCAAAAATTAATCCAATGAATACTGCTTCTCCATGAGTAATCTTCCCATAACCGACATTAGCCTCAATAGCATGACCTAGAGTGTGTCCTAAATTTAAGTAAGCTCGAACACCCATTTCTTTTTCATCTTGTTCTACATAAATTTTTTTTGTTTCTAACCCTTGAATTAAAGGTTTAAAAAATTCTTCGCCATGTAAGTCCGATACAGTTTGAAATTGATTCATAAGTTCATTTAAAAAACTTTGTGGATGAATCATTGACTCTTTTATAATTTCAGCAAATCCAGAACGCTTTTCATTGTCTGGTAAAGTATTTAAAAATGGCAAGTGATAGATTACAGCAGCAGGATGATGGAATGCCCCAATTAAATTTTTCCCGGTCTGTAAATTAATTCCTGTCTTCCCACCAACAGAACTATCGTGGGCGAGTATTGTCGTTGGTACTTGGATAAACTCCACACCGCGCATATAGGTTGCTGCAGCAAAACCGGTTAAATCACCGATAGCGCCACCACCTAATGCGATGAAGATCGATTTTCGATCAAGACCTTTTGTTGCAGCAAAGTCAACAAGTTGTTGGTAAACGTCAAACGACTTCGCTTTCTCACCAATTGGTGTAGTAAATATATGATATGAGAATTTATCAGATAATACATCTAATACCGTGTTTAAATGTAAGGCTTTTACTGTTTCATCTGTAACAATACAAATGGTTGTGGGATTGATTGAATGTAAAATTTCATTAATTTTGCATAAACTATTATTTCCAACAAAAACAGGATAACGACTGCTTTCTGTTTGGACAGTAATTACCTTTTCCATTAAAATTCCCTCGCATATCGGCGATACTCATTAATTTGTTCCTTCATTTTTTCCATTTGGTCAGAATAAAATTGTTCTGTCAAAGCACAAGCAAGTTCCCATGCAACTACATGCTCACACACAACAGAAGCGGCAGGTACGGCACAAGCATCCGAGCGTTCTACACTTGCTTTAAATGATTCTTTTGTTTCAATATCAACACTCATTAATGGTTTATAAAGTGTAGGAATTGGTTTCATAACACCTCTAACAACAATAGGCATACCAGTTGTCATTCCACCTTCGAACCCGCCTAACCGATTAGTTTTCCTATAGTAACCTTGTTCTTCACTCCAAATAATTTCATCATGTACTTCACTACCTGGTTGACGGGCAGCTTCAAAACCGATACCAAATTCAACTCCTTTAAAGGCATTAATACTAACAACTGCCCCGGCTATTCTTGCATCAAGTTTACGATCATAATGAACATGGCTACCAACACCAGGAGGCATTCCGTCTGCTATTACTTCCACAATTCCACCAATCGAATTCCCATTTTTCTTCGTTTCATCAATCAAATTCATCATTTTTTGGGCAGCATCTGGATCTAAACAACGCACAGGAGATTGATCTGCAATTTCTTTGATATGTTCAATTTCATGAATCCGTTGGGATTCAGCTTTAACACCACCTATTTCAACAACATGGCTTGCTAATTGAACCCCTAATTCTTTTAATAAGATTTTAGCTACTGCGCCAACAGCCACCCTTGCTGCCGTTTCCCTTGCTGAAGAACGTTCTAAAACATTTCGCAAATCACGGTGACCATATTTTATACCACCATTTAAATCTGCATGTCCTGGACGTGGTCTTGTCACAACTCGTCTTAAATTCTTTTCCTCTTCCTCAGCAATGGGCTCAATGCCCATAATATCTGTCCAATGTTTCCAATCTTTATTTTCAACGAAAAAGCTTACAGGTGAACCAATTGTTTTTCCATGTCTAACTCCTGCTGTAATTTTCACCTGATCCTTCTCGATTTGCATTCTTCTTCCCCGACCATATCCTCCTTGCCGCAAACGCAATGATTCATTAATTTCCTCTGCTGTAAGTGATAATCCCGCTGGTAACCCTTCGATAATGACTGTAAGTCCTGGTCCATGGGATTCTCCTGCAGTTAAATAACGCATAACTTTCACCTCTATTAAATCTATTTTTTCTATTATAACACTTTCAAAAAAAATTCAATTAAAAAATTAAAAAAACTTGTTAAATAAATCATATTTTTCAAGAAAAATATTTTTTACAAAATGTTTTATACTTTATGTATCCATTTACTCTCTAAATAACGATTATTTCCTTATCCCTTGTCATTTACATTTTTGATAGAAAAAAGTATCCGCAGGTTCCAAATTGTATTTTCCAGGATTAAAAATTTGTTCTGTACTTCCAACAAAAAAGATTCCACCAGGTTTTAATGCATGACTAAACTTATAATAAAGGGTATCCTTCGCTGCTTCTGTAAAATAAATAAGAACATTGCGGCAAACTATTAAATCAAAATTCTGTTCAAACGGATCTGATAAAAGATTATGTTTCTTAAAGGTAACTGTTCTTTTTATTTCATCATTAATAATATAGTAATCAATATCTTTGCGAAAATATCTTTTTTTCATTTCTTCTGGGACTTCGTTTAAGGAACGCTCATGATAAACTCCAATTTTAGCCTTATGTAAAACATTTTCATCGATATCGGTTGCTAAAATCTTAATTTCTGACAAGGGAAGAAATTTACTTAAAATCATTGCAATTGTATAGGGCTCCTCCCCAGTTGAACAAGCTGCACTCCATATTTTCAAATTTCGCTTGTTTTTTAGCAAGGGTGGAAGAAATTTCTTTTCTAATACTTCCCATCTTTTTGCATTACGGTAAAATTCTGATACATTAATCGTCATGCGATCGAGGAACGCATAGAGAAGATCTTTATCTTTTTCAATTCCTCGATAAAAATCTAAAAACGATTTATAACCATGTTTTTCATATAAAGACGTTAATCTTCTTTTCATCTGTTGTTCTTTGTATAAAGACAAATCAATTCCTGTCTTCATTTTTATTTTTTCAATAAAATTCACATAATCCATCGTCATTATGATCACCTTTATTTTATTTTCTATGTTCACTACTTATCATACTTTTTTATATAAAAAAAAGAGGCTGTCCCAATGGTAAGGGTTTGCCTCTTTCGGGCCATACAGTTTGTATGTACTAAATAATGAATTTAATATATCCAATCATTCATTAGTTTTGTATAGTGAACCAGTTCTTCTTCTTTAAAAAATAATTTGATTTCTCGTTCAGCACTTTCTGGTGAATCAGATCCATGAATAACATTTTTGCCAACTGTTAAACCAAAATCACCGCGTATAGTTCCAGGTTGCGCATCTATCGGGTTTGTAGAGCCCATCATTTGACGAGCGGTTGCGATTACATTTTCACCTTCCCAAACCATAGCAAAAACGGGACCTGAAGTAATAAAGTCGACTAATTCACCAAAGAACGGTTTCTCCTTATGTTCACCATAATGTTGTTCAGCAAGACTTGTTGATACTTGCATTAGTTTGGCTCCAACTAGTTGAAAGCCTTTTTTCTCAAATCTAGATACGATTTCTCCAATAATATTTCTTTGTACCCCATCAGGTTTAACCATTAAAAATGTTCTCTCCATTAAGTCCACCCCATTTTCGAAGTAAAATATTCCAAAAAAATAATACCACCGGAACATAAACTTTGCAAATGTTTACATTAAAAATTAGAATTTTCTTTTTCCTATAAACTTCAACATTGTGTCCAGCATTTTTTTTGTTTCATTTTCTGGAAGGGTGTTTAATATAACATAAGCTTTATCTAAATACATATTACAAATTTTAATTGATTTTTGAATAGCATCAGTACTTTTGATCAACTCAATAATATTTTGAAGCTCTGATAGATCCATTGTTTCATGTACTTTTGTTATTTTCTTTTTTAAAGCTGGTTCTTTCATAGCAAAGAGCACGGGTAAGGTGATATTCCCTTGAAGTAAATCTTCACCTACCGGTTTACCCAATTTTTCAGCTGTAGAAGTAAAGTCTAAAATATCATCTGTTATTTGAAAGGCCATACCAGCATAATAACCGAATTGGTATAACTTTTTTTGTAAATCCTCTGGCACGTTAGCCGCTATTGCACCTAATCGGCAACTTGCCGCAATAAGCAATGCGGTTTTCCTTTTGATCCGCCGAAAATAATTTGTCATTGATTGATTAAAATTATATTTATCACGTATTTGTTCGATCTCACCTATACTTAATTCAACCATCGTGTGAGAAAGTACTTGATGAGCAATGATATCTTCTACAGAGGTAATAATTTCTAAAGCACGGGCTAGTATAAAATCTCCGGTATACATCGAGATTTTATTATCCCATTTTGCTTTTACAGTTGGACGTCCTCTTCTTGTATAAGCATCATCAATTACATCATCGTGGATTAAGGATGCCATATGTATAAGTTCTAAAGCTACTGCTACATCTTTTACGGTATCAATTGTATAATCACCGAATTTAGCAGATAATATAACGAGGATCGGGCGTATTCTTTTTCCTCCAGCTTGTAAATAATGTAAGGAAGATTCTTGTAAAATCGGAGAACCAGATTCTAACACTCTTTCTAATTCATTTTCGATTATTTTCAAATCTTTATTCAATATTGAATACACTCGTTTATAATTCATTTGTTCCACCTAGCTTGTCCATACCCATCAATTCTCCTCTTGCTTGTAACCAATATGTAATGCAGCTACACCACCGAAGTATCTTTTAAATGTAACATTTGAATACCCAGCTTCTTCAAACATCACCTTTAATTTCTCGGCATTTGGAAATTTAAATGTTGATTCTTGTAACCAAGAATACTCTTCGTAACTTTTTGCAAATAATTTTCCAAAAAACGGCATGATATAACGAAAGTAAAGTTGATAAATCTGTTTAAAACCAAACATGGTCGGTTGAGAGGTATCTAAACAGGCAACAATTCCTCCTGGTTTAACAACACGATACATTTCCTTCAATACTTTCATATAGTCAGGAACATTTCGTAAACCGAAACCGATCGTGACATAATCAAAAGAATTGTCTGGAAAAGGAAGTTCCATAGCATTTCCGTGTATTAGTTTGGCATTTTTAATTTTTTCTTTTGCTAATTTTTCTTTACCTACTTTTAACATATTTTTACTAAAATCTAGGCCGATTACTTCTCCTTTTTCCCCCACAGCTTTACTTAATTCAATCGTCCAGTCTCCCGTTCCACAACAAACATCGAGCGCTCTTTTCCCTTTTTGTACATTCATTATCTTCATCGTATCCTTACGCCAACGTATATGTTGCCGAAAACTAATAATGGAATTCATTTTATCATATTTATGATAAATATTTTCAAAAACTCGATGTACTTTTTCTTCTTTTGACTGTTCCATGAAGACATCTCCCCTTTGGGAATAATAAAAATTACGTAAACATCCACATTTTTAAAAATGAAAAAGCAACATTTAATTTATAATCGAAGTTGAAGATTTTTTAAATAAGTATCATTTATTTTTGAAAATTGCTTTATCAACGCATCATTTTTTACGTATTTTTTTAATTGATCGTCTAATTCTTGTATATATTGATAAAGTCTGTTTTCCGCTAGAGCTCTTGGATCATCGTCGACATTGTTCATATTAATTAGACGATTTTCAATCATATAGTTGATATATTTCTCTTTATTTTTTAATATTTGATTCATATGTAACCAATTGGTAGCTATCATCTCAAAATCAGATAATTGATAGAAGGATGCTAATTTTTGATATAAAAGCGTCTCAATTTGTTGCATACTCAAAAAAAAGTCTTCTAAAGATGTTATTTCAACTTTATACACACGTATTTTTTGTTCGTTTATAATTTTAATTGCACTTGCTAGCTGTTTAATTAAAGGAATCTCAGGTAAAAAAGACAACGTTCGATAATATAGTCCACTATAATAGTCTCCAGCAAGGACAGTTAATTGTTGTTCCTTTTGCTCTGTCAAATTATATTTTTGACCTTCCAAATCATTTTTAACAAGATCATGGGAATCAAGGGCTACTTGTATATACATAACCGTTTTAGCAACCGATTCCATTTTTTTTGTTGGGAAATTTTTTGATTTTAAAACGGATAACAACAAATATAACTTATCCGAATCTAACTGTGGTACGTGAAAATATTTATTTAAATAAGAATGTGAAATACTTTGATAGATTTTTTCTTGCATTTCTTTAACAAACGATATTTCTAAGTGCACTTGATCACCTTCAAACCCCATAATCTGTATCTGTCGAATCATTCACATAAACACATTATATCATAATTTCATGAATACAAATGATATACAAACCATTATTGATCTGAAAAGATTTCACCATACGGAGTTAATATTTGTGATCTCCCTCGAACTTTAATAGCCGACGTATGTTCTGTAAATTGTGCTATCATCACTTCACCTTTATCAAGTTTTTCTGAATGATGAAAGCGTGTATCAGATCCACGGGTAAGACCGATAACATTGACACCATCTTCCAACGCTTTGATTACAACAAAATCATTATTCGTCACACTCTTTTTCTCCATTGCTTATCTTCCTTTACTCTATAATTTTTGTACATGAGCATACGTCATTTATTAAAAAATTCACGATCTTTATATTTATTTTTGTAATTTTAAAAATAAGTGAATATCATGACATAATCTATTACATATTAGCACACCTATACCAATCGAGCAAAGAAGAAAGGTTATATCATTAAATGTCATTTACTATCAAAGACTATATCTAAATTATGTAAAATTTGAAAAAATGCAAAAAAGAGAGTCTTAGAAAGACCCTCTCTTTACATAACTTTTTATGTAATTATTTAACTGCTTCCTTAAGTGCTTTACCAGGTTTGAACGCAGGCACTTTGCTTGCTGGGATTTCAATTTCTTCCCCGGTTTGTGGATTACGACCTTTACGTGCAGCACGATCGCGAACTTCAAAGTTACCAAAACCAATTAATTGAACTTTTTCACCATTTTTTAAAGCATTTAAAATTGTATCAAAAACAGCATCAACTGCTTTGGAAGCATCTTTTTTCGTTAGTTCAGTAGCGTTAGCAACTGCTTCAACTAATTCTGTTTTGTTCATGCCATTCACCTCCTCCCAAAGAGTGATTATGCAAATGGTTTGCATTGTATTAGAATTAATAAATGTTCTTTTTTCCCTTAATTGGAAGGATTATCAAGAACAATTCTGTTAAAAGATTATCACAATCAAGTCAGCATAGCAAGAATAAATATTAGAAGTTAGCGGTTTTTTGATGTTTTTTTCTAAGATGTGCTATCGAAAATTTAAACTTAATTCTATATAATTACTATTTCCATTTTTTATACAATTTAAACATCAACTTAAAAAGATTTGTGATCATTTTGCGGTTTCCGAAAAACGATAAAAAAAGACCCCAATCTTTGGAGTCTAAAACTTATAATATAATTGCAATTAGTCCGCCTGATCCTTCATTTATAATTCTTTCAAGGGTTTCTTTTAACTTATATCTCGCATTTTCAGGCATCAGCGCTAATTTTGCTTGTATTCCTTCTCGGACAATGGAATTCAAGTTTCTTCCAAAAATGTCAGAATTCCAAATCGATAGAGGATCATCTTCAAAATCTTGCATCAAATAGCGTACAAGTTCCTCACTTTGTTTTTCTGTACCAATAATCGGTGCAAACTCACTTTCCACATCAACTTTTATCATGTGGATGGATGGTGCCACGGCTTTTAGGCGTACTCCGAATCTTGATCCTTGTCGAATAATTTCTGGCTCATCAAGACTCATATCTTCTATAGATGGTGCAGCAATACCGTATCCTGTTTGCTTCACCATTTTTAAGGCATCGGCAATTTGATCATATTCTTTTTTCGCAAATGCAAAATCTTGCATTAACTCAAGTAAGTGATCCTTACCGCGTATTTCAACACCTACAATTTCCTTCAATACTTGGTCATACAATTCATCCGGAGCATGCAAATCAATTTCTGCAATCCCTTGGCCCATATCAATACCAGCTAGACCAGCTCGTTCAATAAAATCAAATTCTGTAAAGTTTTGTACTACACGATCGACATCTCTTAATCGCTTAATATCTTTAACAGTTTCTTTTACTGCCTCTTGATAACTCGTTCTCAACCAATGGTCTTCTTTTAATACCATGACCCAACTCGGTAAGTTAACATTGACTTCTAAAACAGGGAATTCAAATAATGTTTCGCGTAACACATTATAAACATCTGATTCTCTCATGTTTTCAACACTCATTGCTATGACAGGGATATCATACTTTTCTTGAAGTTCACTTCTTAAATTTTCAGTATCCCGATGATATGGTCTTGTTGAGTTTACAATGATAATAAATGGCTTGCCAACTTCTTTTAATTCCTCGATAACACGTTCTTCGGCTTCAATATAATCTTCCCTAGGAATTTCTCCAATTGTTCCATCTGTAGTAATAACAACACCAATTGTGGAATGCTCCTGAATCACTTTTCTTGTTCCAATTTCAGCTGCTTCATGAAAAGGTATGGGTTCCTCGTACCAAGGGGTGTTTATCATTCTTGGGCCATTTTCATCTTCATATCCTTTTGCTCCTGGAACAGTATACCCAACACAATCGACGAGACGTACATTCACATCTAATCCTTCATCAACATGAACGGTTACTGCCTGATTCGGCACAAATTTTGGTTCTGTTGTCATGATTTGCTTTCCTGCAGCACTTTGTGGTAATTCATCTTGTGCTCGAGATCGTTCTGCTTCATGTTCGATATTTGGTAATACTACTAATTCCATGAATCTTTTTATGAATGTCGATTTACCAGTTCTCACTGCCCCTACAACACCGACATATATATCTCCGCCTGTTCGTTCTGCGATGTCTTTAAAAATATCGAATTTCTCCAAAAAATCCCCTCCCGTTCATCAATAACTGGGATAATTTATCCGTTTTTACTATATTGGACAATACATATTTATGATGTTGTCCATATAACTTATGACTACAAATTATGTTTTTTTACCTCCTTATTCAATTTTCAGTTAAAACGAAAAAACCCCTCTCCTACAATATATTTGTAAGAAACGGGGTTATGACATAATCATGAATTTTTACCTATAAAAATTGGTGCTCCAAACTCATCCAAAGTATAGGGCATAGAATAAGCAGGTACAAAAATTGAATCTTCCACTAAAATTGAACGAAGGTCATATTCATCTGATAATTCCTCAATCTCTTTTTCTTTTAATTTGTTGTATATGTCAATACTGTAATCAACAAAGACTTCTCCGTCACTAGTGATGACAAATGGGAGATTTTGACCAGAAAATGGACTTCTAATTACTGGCTCTTCATCATAACCAATTTTTTTAAAATCTAAACTGAACACATTTCCATGAATAACTTCATTAAAAGGTGGATATTTAAGGGTAGATAATCGTATATTTATCTCTCTTATTTTATCAGCAATCTGCATATCAAAAACTTTCACTAGTGGATTTGACTCAGGGTTAATGATAACGTATTGAAATATTCCGCCAGCCTCATAGGCATTTGCTGGAATTTCTGTCAAATATTGTGGAACAAGTTTGTTGAAATCAATTAAATATTTTATATATATGTCAGTCATCGATTCTTTCGTTTTTATTGGTAATAGACCTTCATGTTCTGACTTATAAGCATTTACTGCCTCTTGAACTTGTTTTATGTAGCTGTCTTCCGGAATTTTTTGTACCATTCGTTCTTTAGGATATAGGCAACCTGATAAAAATAATATAATAAAAATAGGCAAACTGACCTTTAATGTTTGTTTCAATGCACATCTCCTCTTTCTTAATCAGGTGTTGGCCCCGAAAAAACAATTAATATCATAATGATCCCTGCATAGATCATTAAGCCGTAAGCAACAAACGCTGTTATTACACGAAATAGTTTCTTTTTAAATTTATATCGACTCAAATATATAAATACCGCGGATAAAAACATCATACCCATAGCTAAAAACGAAACCCACATTTTCATCATCGCAGGAGACATGAAAACCACCCCTTGTTTATTTCATTTTGCAATCCTTTCTTATTTTAACATAATTCTATAAAGTTGTAATCTTTAAAAATATTGTTACACTATTAACTTGGATACTAAAATGATGAATTCATTCTATTTACATAAATTTTGGCATTAATGAGAAAAACTAAATCCTTACTGTTGTCAATAAAAATGTAATAACCACGATTTTGTACCTTCTGAGGTTTCAAATTACATAAAAATACTTCTCTCGGATAGTTTATCGAGAGAAGTACTTCTTTTAAAAAACACTTTACATGTTAGATATGAAACCTTCCTTTTTACCACTTATGACAATTGCAACATGCGATCCAAAGCTAAAGTTGATCCTTCTGCTATTTCCTTTCCAACCGTAATTTGATTTACAAGTTCACCTCTATCAATCATCTCTATTGCCCAAGTTAAATGAGGTAAATCAATTCGGTTCATCGTTAAACATGCACACATAAACGGATTTAATGAAAAAATTTTTTTATCGGTATACTTAGCTGCAAGACGGTTAACTAGATTCATTTCTGTTCCAACTGCCCACTTCGTTCCAGGCTCCGCATTTTTAATCGTCTCAATTATATATGTTGTTGAACCAGCATAATCTGCTAACTCAACCACTTCCCGGGCACACTCTGGGTGGACAATGATATTTACATCAGGGTGTTTTTTCCGTATATTTTTTACATTTTCCACCGTAAATAACGCATGTACAGAGCAATGACCTTTCCATAAAATAATTTTTACATTATCAAAATTGCCCTCGTATTCAAAACGTTCCATTATTGGATTCCACACCGCCATTTGTTCAAGGGGAATTCCAAGATCTAAAGCGGTATTACGACCTAAATGTTGATCCGGTAAAAATAATACCCGGTCCTTTTGGGTCAGTGCCCATTCTAACATTTTACGCGCATTCGAAGACGTTACAGTTGCTCCCCCTTGACGACCAACAAAATCTTTTATTGCTGCTGTCGAATTAATATAAGTTAATGGTATAATCGTATCTCCAAACTGCTTTTGCATGACTTCCCAACCAAGTAGGGTTTGATGGATATCAGCCATATCCGCTAATGAACAACCTGCCCGCATATCCGGTAAAACTACCTTTTGTTCATCAGTTGTTAATATATCCGCAGTCTCTGCCATAAAATGTACTCCACAAAAAGCAATAAATTCAGCTTCCTTGTTCCGGGCAGCCATTTGTGCAAGTTGCAACGAATCTCCTGTTGCATCCGCAAATTGAATAACTTCATCTTTTTGATAGTGGTGACCAAGGATAAATAATTTTTTCCCCATTTTATCTTTAATCTTTCTTACCCGCGTTTCCAATTCTTCAACGGACATCTGTTTGTATTTTTCAGGTATCATATTTGTTGGTTTATTTTGTACAATTTCTAAAATTCTCATGATTCCACCCCCTTATCTACTTGTAAACAAATATCCAACGCTTTAACTGAATGTGTTAAAAATCCTAAAGAAATGTAATCAACACCTGTATGTGCATACATGGCAATATTATCTAAAGTAATTCCCCCTGAAGCTTCTGTAATAATATGATTAGGTACAAGTTTAGTAAATTCTCGTACCTCCTCAGGAGTTCGGTTGTCAAACATAATGACATCGGCACCAGCTTCAATTGCTTCAAGAACTTCTTCTTGGGTTTCCGTTTCAACTTCTACTTTGACCATATGTCCACATCTTTCACGGACCGCATGAACGGCTTTCGTAATCGAACCACAATAAGCAATATGGTTATCTTTGATCATGATGCCATCATATAAACCAAAGCGATGATTTTTTCCGCCGCCACATGTTACAGCATATTTATCTAGCATTTTAAGTCCAGGTACAGTTTTTCTCGTATCACAAATATATATGGTTGGATCATTTAACGCTTCAACACATTTTTTTGTTAACGTAGCAATACCACTCATTCTTTGTAAAAGATTTAAAATTAAGCGCTCACCAGTTAATATATACCGAACAGGTCCTAACACTTCGGCAATAGCCTCTCCTTTTTTTGCTCGCTCCCCATCCTTGAATTTCGTATGGACTTCAATTGTAGGATCAAGGAGTTGATAGGCCGTCCTCATAATGTCCAACCCAGCAATCACACCATTTTCTTTTGCTATAAATACTCCTCGCACCTGCTCATTGATCGGAAAAATTGCGTCACTCGTTATATCTCTCTCACCGATATCTTCTATAAAAAAGGCTTCCAACATCTTTTTTAATTTTATCTTGTTCATATCTCTACACCTCTTGCACGTATTGAATCTTTTTGTATTTGTCTTGTGATTTCCCGGCGAATTTTTTTCGCTGGAGTTTTTGGATAATCTGTTCGGTAATGACTACCAATACTTTCCTTTCGTTCCAACGCCGAAGTAACTATGAGCCATGCAACAGTAAGCATATTAACAATTTCAATTTCTTCCCATCTTCGGTCATAAACAGTTATATTAAAAAAGTCAAAGCTCTCAAGCCAATTTCTTACTCTCTTCAAACTAATTTCATTACGTTCTATCCCAGCATAAGCTATCATTTTTTCTTTAATCTCTTGTTTTGTTGGTAGGATAATAGATTCAGAGTTTGTTTTCAAAAGAACACTGCAATTTTTTGGTAGCTTGATATCTGATGTTAAAATTGCCTCAGCCGTTTTATGACCAAAAACAATGGCTTCTAAAAGCGAATTACTTGCTAATCGATTAGCACCATGAACACCTGTACAAGCAGCTTCTCCTACTGCAAATAACCCTTTAATCGTCGTTTGGCCCATCTCGTCTGTTTTAATACCACCCATCATGAAATGGGCACCGGGAATAACAGGAAGTAAATGTTTGTCAGGATCTATACCATTCAATCGACAAATCCGGTTAATAGTAGGAAATCGATTTGCAAAATTTTTCACTTGGGTTATATTTAAAAAAACGTCATATCCTTTGTGTAATTGTTGATAAATGGCCCTTGCTACAATATCCCGTGGAGCTAAATCTTTGAGTTCATGAACATGCTCCATGAAACGTTCTCCTCGTGAATTTTGTAAGAATCCCCCTTCCCCACGTACAGCTTCTGAAACTAACCCTAGTATCTCCCCATTTTTATATAAAATTGTCGGATGAAATTGCATGAATTCCATGTCAGCAAGAACCGCACCTGCTCGGTAAGCCATCGCAATTCCATCACCGGTAATCGTTTCAACATTAGATGTGAATTTATAAATTTGTCCGGCTCCTCCGGTTGCAATTATTGTGAATGGCGCAAAATATTGACGAATTTCACCATGAACAGCCTTTGTGACTATTCCGATGCACTGGTCATTTTGAACAATGAGGTCAATTACCATTTCATTTTCCACAATCGTAAGCTTGTCCTGCACGTTACGAAACATAAAATCCATTAAATTTTTCCCGGTGGCATCGCCACCAGAATGTAATATACGTCGTTTCATATGACCACCTTCTCGACCAAGTCTAAGTCGGCCTGATTGATCTTGGTCAAATTCCATCCCGTCATTTATTAATTGTGTCAAGTATCGGATTGCATTTTTTGTTAACAATTCAGTATGGTGAACATCATTGTGAAAAACACCTGCAGTAAGTGTATCTAGGAAATGTTCTTCCCAAGTATCTTCTTTTTCCATTGCAGCGGCTACTCCACCTTGCGCTTTGTACGAATTACTGGTTAATTTATTCGATTTTGTAAATAAAATCACATTCTTGTTCTTATATAAACAATTGGCAATTGTGAGAGCCGCAATTCCACTACCAATAACGATTACCTCATACTTATTCATCATTACCCTCCTCTATTTCATGGGACAGGTCCAGTGTACGAATTTTGAAGGTAGTACGAAGCACTTCACTGCAAACATTCAAAACAGCGATACAACCTTAAAAGTTTAATAAGATAGACAGTAGGTAATATTATGAATCTATCTTTTTTTCCATTTTGTAAACCATCGACTTGTACAAATCGAGGATTTTATAAAATGTATTAACACATGTCTTGACACATATCATGACATATATTTAAGATAGAATCAAGAATTTTATTTAAATTAAGGGGATTGGATCAATGATATATCTTGATTATGCTGCGACAACGCCTATGTCTGATGAAGCACTGGAAGTATTCCAACAAGCGGCAAAAAAATTTTATGGGAATTCGAGTAGTTTACATGATATTGGTTCAAATGCTAACATTCTGTTAGAAACATGTCGATGTAAGCTTGCTAGCCTTTTAAATGTAGACAAAAATGGGATTTATTTTACAAGCGGAGGATCCGAATCAAATATTCTTGCCCTTCAATCCATAATTGACACTCATCGAAAAAATGGTAACCACTTAATTACATCCGTTTGTGAACATCCTTCTGTCTATTATTTTTTTAAAAAGTTGGAAAAGCAAGGATTTGAAGTTACATATCTACCAATTAATGAATATGGTGTAATCGATTTAAATTGCCTAAAGCAATCGATTAAAAGTACAACAATTTTAGCCTCAATTCAATATGCCAATTCAGAAATCGGGACGATTCAACCGATTGATGCAATTAGTGAGATTTTACACAATCATAACGTTATTTTTCATTGCGATGCCGTACAAGCATTTGGTAAAATTTCAATCGATATAAATAAACAAAAGATCGATGCTTTATCTATTTCTAGTCATAAAGTATATGGACCAAAAGGAGTCGGTGCTGTATATATAAATCCGAATTTAAGTTGGAATGCACAAATACCTGGTACAACCCATGAAAAAGGTTTTCGACCAGGAACAATCAACGTACCTGGAATAGCCTCTTTCACAGCAGCAGCAACAAATACTTGTGAAATGATGATTGAAGAAAGAAAAAGATTGGCAGAAATACGAAACGAAATCCTTCGATTACTAAAAACCAACGTACCGATGGAAATAGTTGTAGAAGGAGATCCAACCAATCATTTACCGAATATTTTAGGTTTGCGTATTACAGGTATGGAAGGTCAACTTGTTATGCTTGAAGCAAACAGGCATGGTCTTGCAATTTCTACCGGCAGTGCTTGTTCAATTACAAACCAAAAGCCATCGAGAACCATCAAATCATTAGGAAGAACAGAGGCTGAATGTTATGAATTCATTCGTCTTTCTTTTGGTAGGTATACAACAAACCGACATATACAACCAATCGTTAATATTCTCAAAAAAATAACTTCTGAACATAAATCAAAACTAAGATACAGTGTGTCAAATTAGAGATTTAAGCCCCTTTGTCCAGATTTATTACGTTCATTCTAAAAGCTAAAACTATACATAAAAAAATAACTTCTCTCAGATCCGTAAACTGAGAGAAGTATCATCCATTTTGACATCCCTTACTAAACAATTGTTCTACTGGGAATGGAAGGTTAGTTTCCTTCTTTTCTTCAACAAGTATATTATGCAAACAATTTTTCAAATGTTTTTTTACCTACGATTCCATCCTGCACTAAACCATGATTACGTTGAAAAGTCAAAACGGTCTCTGCTGTTTTTTGACCAAATATCCCATCTAAATATCTCGGGTTGTAGCCTTTACAAAAAAGCATCCCTTGTATAAGCTTTGTAATATTTCCTCTTGCACCAATTCGTACATTAATACATGCAGCTCTCGTTTTTGGCCCCCATATTCCATCGACTTTTAAGCCAGCCTTATATTGTTTATTTAATTCAGTTTGCAACCCTATTATCGCAGCTCTTTTTGTTTTCGCACCGAAAATTCCGTCAACAATTAAGTCCGTTTTATACGTTTGATTTAACCATAGTTGGAATTGGCCAATTTGATTTAAGTCTTTTGCAACATTCTGTTTCGTTGGTTTGGATTCTTTTACCGGAGAGATATCGCTAGCTCCTACTTGCAAAACTTGTCCAATATAAATCAAATCAGAAGATAGATTATTTAATTCTTTTAATTCAGCTACACTCATTCCATACTTCTGAGAAATCGCCCATAACGTGTCACCTTTCTTAACAGTGTATGTTTCATTTGATTTTACTCGTGGTTTGGTTACTGAAATTTTTGCTCCTAAAATGGCTGCAATTAAATCGTGTGCATATTGGCGATAATGAACTTTCAAGTAATCCATTTCTTTTTTATTCGTGATGAAAGCCATTTCGATTAATCGATAACCAATTCCTCGGCGTGCAAATACATTGCAATTATAAAGATTATCACGATAAGTAAATCCGTTTTGTCCTCGAACACCGACATGTTTTTTTACTACATCACGTAAACGTAAATCCATTTCATCTGGTTTAAAATTCTTATGAATTATGATATGACCATCTTCTGCTGATGGACCTGCTGCATCTAAATGCAATTCTACAATTTGATCATAACCCGTAATGGTATTTGCTAATCTATAAGCATAAAAATTTTTTTCCGTAAAAAAATCAATTGAATCAGGTGCGCGTTCCTTCATTGCTGGTATGATATAATCTCGAATAAAATCTGCTTCTGTAAATCCATTTCCGGTCGCACCCGGGTCATATTTACCATTTGGTTTTTTTCCATGACCTGCAATTACTAGTGTTTTACCCAATATTATCCACCTCCTTTATTTTAATGTATTCAGTAGACTAATGGAAGGAACGGCATTTATCACTTCTTAAGTTTTAAAACATACAATTTACTCGCCCACTAAAAATGACATTCACTGCAAATTTATTGAGTAACTTTTTATATATAATGTTTTTTAAGCTTTTAATAAATAAAAAAAGACCGAAAAAAGTGGAGGCGTTCACTTCTTTTCGGTCAATTTGACAATCTACCCATTCCCGTCAGTTTAATTTCATAATATATTATGCAAGGCATAAATGAACTGTATAATCGAAGGCCTATTTCATACAAATAAACAATATTTAATATTCATTTATTAATATTTGTTTAAAGTTCATTCATTATTTTGAACGATAATATTCGTTAAATCTTCCATTTCATGTGTTTTTCTCCGGCTCATAAGTTCATCCACAGCTTCCTTCGGTTTTAAATTTTCAAATAAGACTTTATATAGAATGGAAGAAATCGGCATCGTTACATTATATTTTTCCGCTAGCTGTACTGCAGCTTTTGTTGTACGTACCCCTTCAACTACTTGTCCCATTTCCTCTAATATTTGATTTAAGGATTTACCTTTTCCTAAAGCGTTACCTGTACGCCAATTACGAGAATGTACACTCGTACATGTTACAATTAGATCACCAATTCCTGTTAAGCCAAGGAAAGTTAATGGATTGGCTCCCATTTTTGTTCCAAGACGACTAATTTCAGCTAATCCCCTTGTAATTAGAGCTGCCTTCGCATTATCTCCATAACCTAGGCCGTCTGAAATTCCTGCAGCTAATGCAATAATATTTTTTAAAGCACCGCCAATTTCAACTCCAACGATATCTTCGTTTGTATAAACTCGGAAATTGGCATTCATAAATAGATCTTGAATATATTCTGCAGCCCGGATGTTCTTAGATGAAACTGCAACAGTCGTCGGTTGACGCCTTGACACTTCTTCTGCATGGGATGGTCCAGATAACACGACCAAATCTTCCATTAGATGCTCCGGCATTTCTTCCGTAATCATTTCCGATACTCTTTTTAATGTATCTGGTTCTATTCCTTTACAGACATGAACAACGATAACAGGATTTTTAATTATACGGGCAATTTTTCGTACCACTTCTCGAACAGCCTTGGTTGGTACTGCTATTACAATAGTTTTAACATTATGTAAAGCCGAAGACATTTCGGCGTAGGCATGGATCTTTCCTTCAAGTTGAATACCTGGTAAATATCTTTCATTTGTTCTGTAAGTATTAATCTCATTTACTTGATCCTCATTATATGACCATAAACGCACCTCATGACCATTATCTGCAAGTACAATCCCTAAAGCAGTTCCCCAACTTCCCGCTCCTAATATAGTCACCTTCTCATTTAACATAATCACACTTCCTTTATTATTTTCTTGCTCGAGGAATAATTTTTATCGGTGTTCCAACAAAACCAAATGCCTCACGAATCCGATTTTCTAAAAAGCGTTCATATGAAAAATGTAGCAATTCAGGATCATTTACAAATAATACAAATGTTGGGGGTTTAACCGCAACTTGCGTTATGTAATAAATTTTTAACCTCTTACCTTTATCAGTAGGGGTTGGATTCATTGCCACAGCATCCATAATTACATCATTTAACACATTTGTTTGAACTCGTAACGCATGGTTTTCACTAACGGTTTGAATCATTGGCAATAAAGTATGGAGCCGTTTTTTTGTTTTTGCCGAGACAAAAACAATCGGTGCATAATCCAAAAATAAAAATTGATTTCTAATTTTTCTTTCAAATTCCTGTAATGTCTTTTCATCTTTTTCAATCGCATCCCATTTATTAACAACAATAATAACGCCTTTTCCAGCTTCATGGGCATAGCCAGCAATTTTCTTATCTTGTTCAATAATTCCTTCTTCAGCATTTAAAATGACAAGAACAACATCAGACCGTTCAATTGCTCGTAATGCCCTTAGTACGGAATATTTTTCAGTACTTTCATATACTTTTCCTTTTTTTCGAATGCCTGCTGTATCTATAATAACATATTTCTGTCCATCATATGTATAAGGACTGTCAACAGCATCTCTTGTTGTTCCTGCTATATTACTAACTATAACACGGTCTTCTCCTAATATTGCATTAACAAGAGATGATTTACCTACATTTGGTCTTCCAATTAATGAAAATTGGATAACATCATCCTCATATTCATTTATTTCTTTTTTAGGAAATTGTTTAACCACTTCATCTAACATATCACCTAGACCAATTCCGTGCGAACCAGAGATTGGAAATGGTTCCCCAAATCCAAGAGCATAAAAGTCATATATTTGATCACGCATATCAGGATTGTCTACTTTGTTCACTGCAAGTACAACCGGTTTTTTGGAACGATATAAAATTTTTGCCACTTCTTCGTCAGCACTTGTAACACCATCTCTGCCGCTTGTAATCATGATTATAACATCAGCTTCATCAATAGCGATTTGTGCTTGTGCGCGAATTTGTTCTAAAAACGGCTCGTCTCCAATATCGATTCCACCTGTATCAATAATATTAAATTCAGTATTTAACCATTCACCTTTACCATAGATCCTGTCCCTTGTCACACCAGGAACATCCTCTTCGATTGAAATTCGTTCACCGACAATTCTATTAAATATCGTTGATTTTCCTACATTTGGTCTTCCAACAATTGCAACCACAGGTAGAGCCATATGTATACACCTCATTTTCATTAGATTAAACAATAAACTGTCAAATCCATTTACATAAAAAGAAATAGCTGCCTATAAAGGTAGAGTTCCCTAGACAGCCTTCTTTAACGATCTATCAGCACAATTATATATTTTACCAAATAAATGTACTAATGCCAATTAATGTTTTACTATAATCATAATTTCTTCCGTTAATTTATGAGCTATTCCATCTAATATGGCTTCCAAGTTTGCACCAATTCTATACATCTCAGTCTCATTATCACAATGGAAAACTGCTACACCAGAAGGAGCTTTTTTTGGATTTGTGGTCAATACAGCGAGAATCACCTTCTCAAGCGTCATTGCGATTGCCTCCTTCTTGCTTTTTTCTCTCGGTTGGCATACGAATAGCATTTTCTAATGTTGGTGTGTTGCCAATTACTTTAATCGCTTTATCAATATCTCGAATTTGTGGTAAAACAAATATACCGACACGTCCATCTTCTAAGTCTCGTTTCGCTAAAGGTGTTAAGGCAGGCGTACCAGAGTCTTTATAAATTCCAAGAGCTGTTGAAATATCATGTAAAATTGCCTGTCTCTGCCCTAAATTTGCAAGTGTTGTATTGGCATTAAAGTTTTTCGGTGTTAAAATGAACCCCATTCCATATTTCATTATTTCTTCTTGTCTTTCTGGAAGTCCAATATTCATAATGTAAATATTATCAACATACAAACCTTCACCTTCAAAATGTGGTTTAACATATTCAATTTCACAAATATCGCTCAATTTACCTCCATCCATCAACAGCCGAGACAAATATATACAGGCAATTACAATAATTATTGAAATCCAAAAATCAAATAATATAAATGACAAAGTTGTGGCCATCGATGTAAATATAACTAAGTAATTACGACTTTCGAAAGCGACAGCGATGCCTTCGATGTACGTATTACCACGGGATACGAGCTCAAACTGATCAAGTTGTTCCAACGTGTTCCTTTCCATATTACGAACTTCACGAAATTGGGAAGCAGCCACCGTTAAAAAGGTAGTTGCTGTAATATTACCTTCAATCAATGATGGAATTGCAATCGAACCAAGAACGGAGGCAATAAACCCTAAAGCTATATGGATAATCTTCCCATGTAAGTATGTTGGATATTGTCGATAATCAGTTCGTAACATTAATAAACGTGCTAAAACACCACTAGCAATACCGAATAAAACTGGATATAAGTATATGCTGCTCATTTTTGTACAGTTTCTCCTTTTTTTGGTTGTCCTTGTTTTTGACTATAATATGATTGTAAAAATTCCATTCCAGACCATATGGAAATAATAAAACATGTCAATGCACAACTATCCAGTACAGTTAGGGAACCTAACGTATACTCGATATAGAGTTTATTTAAAGTGAGATAACTTATTCCATCCGATAGACACATGCCAATAGTTGTTCCAAAAATTCGTTCTCTATATTTGTTAAATAAAACAATACTTAAGAAGGCAATCGTAATACTGTTCATATAAGGTTGTTCAATAATAAACCACACTGGATCATATAATGAAACAAATAAACTGGTTGATGATGCAATGGCTAATATTAATATTCGAATGGTTACATATAGCAATTCTAACAAAGAAAAATGTATAAAAGCCGTTAAACTCAAGACGAACAAAATAATGGATGCGATCGAAAAATTCATTTCAAAAATTGTTATTTGATAAACTGATGTAATGATAATAACTAACAACCAAAAAGCAATGCGAAAACGATATGGATTTGTTCGATTCAATAAAAATGTTACGAATATCCAACCAGCCCATGTAAGCCAATAAAATAGAAACCCAGACATATACTCTCCCTCCTATCGTTTCCATTATGAACAAAAATATGTAATTTCAAACAAAATCTCGTTCAACTAAACCAATAAAAAATGACTTGACATAAAATTGCCAAGTCATTATAGCGATTCAGAATGAACTTTTATATGAGATTATAAATTCAATTTCTTTAATTGATCTCCAATCATATCTCCAAGTTGGAAACCACGGTTTTCTTCTGGTAATTCAACAGGTACCTCTTCAGCTTTTTCTTCTAATTCTTTCATGGAAAGCGATAATCGTTGTTCTTCTTCATCAATCGATAAAACTTTTACTTTCACTTTTTGACCAACTTCCAGAACTTCGTGTGGTGTACCAATATGTTTGTTAGAAATTTGTGAAATATGGACTAAACCTTCGACTCCTGGTAAAACTTCAACAAAAGCACCAAAAGAGACAAGACGCTTTACGGTACCTTCTACAACAGAGTCAATTGCTAACTTTTCACTTAAATTATCCCACGGACCTGGTAATGTTTCCTTAATGGACAGTGATACTCGTTCCCTTTCAGGGTCGACAGAAAGAATTTTTACTTTTACTTCATCTCCTACATTCACAACTTCTGATGGATGTGCGACATGTTCAAAAGATAACTGAGAAATATGGACAAGTCCATCGACACCGCCAATATCAACAAAAACACCAAAATCTGTTATACGTTGAACAGTTCCGCTAATAATTTCACCAGCTTTTAATTGGCTCAATCTTTCTTTTTTCTTTTGTTCTTTTTGTTCTAATTTTACATCTTTATGGGATAATATAAGGCGATTTTTCTCTTTATCTAATTCTACAATTTTAAATGGTAACGTTTTTCCTTTAAATTCATTTAAATCTTCGACGAAGCGGTCGTCTGCAAGCGAAGCTGGTACAAAACCTCTTACACCAACATTAACCACTAAACCACCTTTTACGGAGTCAACAATTTCTGCTACAATATATTCATTATTTTTATATTTTTTAGCTAAATCTTCCCATGCTTTTTCTGCATCTGCACGGCGTTTAGATAGGATAATTGCATC
>CADBNU010000318.1 GCA_902796085.1 Heyndrickxia coagulans | reverse complement strand
AGTGAGAGAATTGCTTTTCCCAAATGGTATCCATGTAATTCAAGTAGATATTCGCTAAAAGCGGTGATATCACTCCGCCTTGCGGCGTACCTAGTTCGGTGTCATGGAACTGGCCATCTTCCATAACCCCTGCTTTTAACCATTTTCGGATAAGTTTTAGCACTCTTCTATCGCTTATTCGCTTTTCCACCAGCTTCATCAGCTTCTCCTGGTTGATGTTGTCAAAGTATCCTTTAATATCGACATCGACAACCCAGTATGATTTCCTGCTTGCTTTACGTATCCTATTTATGGCTTGATGGGCATTTCGTTTAGGCCGAAAACCAAATGAGCAGTCTTTGAAATCTGCTTCAAATATTGGTTCAATGACTAATTTCACTGCCATCTGTGCAACCCTGTCTTTAATGGTTGGGATTCCAAGAGGTCTTTGTTTCCCGTCAGCTTTTGGGATATATGTTCTTCGAACAGGTTTCGGGTGGAATCGTTTCTCCTTTAACTCAAGATAGAGTTCGTTAAGAAACTTTCTTTCCCCATATTCATAGACAATCTCTTCTATGGTCTGTCCATCTATACCCCCACTACCTCGATTCTTTTTCACTCTTCGCCATGCTTCCGCAAGGATGTCGGGACGATAAACTTTGTCATATAACGCGTGAAATCGGCGATTTTTGCTTTCCTTGGCACAAAGGTATAGTGTTTTCCAAAGTTCTCGAGCTTTTACATCGGTGTAGTTAGCCAGTTTTCCGGCATTCACTCACTCTTACCTCCTTCTAACACGCGAACAAAGCAGAGGTCCTTCACTCCAGAAAGTTTTGTTGTCTTTCCTTCATAGTTACTATGACCTCCTCCGACTCCCTCTTCACAGTCCACCACTTCGCATACACTTATAGGTTTCCTCTTTACTCTTATCGAGTGTGAAGGAGGGTCTCCCCAGTTCCGCAGGTTACTTTCTCAACATGTCGATTCCCTTACCCCGAGGGATTCTTAGGTGCTGCATTCCAAGTTCTTCACACCGTCCATGGTCTTCGCCCATCTCACCCAGGCTCGACTTCCCTTTGTCCTCTATAGAGGTCTCTTTTGACGAGGCGGCAGAATTCACTTGATGTTACGACCTGTTGATTTGCTAGCACTCCATAAGGAGTTACGTTGTCACCGGGCTTCATTCAACCTTAGGATTTCTCCACCAGTTGCCGGTCAGCTACCGAGCGTCTTGGCACTTACTCGGGTTGGACTTGCACCAACAAGCACCCTGAAGCTAGCTGGGCGCACATGAAAATATAAAAAAGCAGTGTGATTTCATTTGAGAAATCCACTGCTTTTTATATTTTTCTTTTATTTTAACCAAATTAAATATTAGAATATAAATAATGATGCTGAAAAGGAGCTGCTAAAACCATAAAACCAAGTAATTCAGTGCGAATCCTAGCAACAAGATGATAAAGGAGAGAGAATAGTTAATTTGTAAAAAGTGTAAAATTTCCCTAAAATATTCTGTTCTCATTGGTTTAATTTTATATAGAATTTGAGTAGATAAAGTTGAAGTTACAGACGCAAAAAATCTACTCTTTTAAAAAAGATCAAGGTGTACTCCAAATCATCCCAACGATATAAACCCAAAGGATATAAAAAATCACCGTAATGAAGTTGGTCCACAATGCTAAATTGTTTAACAGACGATATTTAGGGTCGTTACGTTTCCCTATATAACCAATAAGCCCTCCTACTATCCATAAAGTAATTAAAAGATAGCCATTTGGATTTGTTGAGAAAACAATCATTAAAATGGTTATTATCCATATTCCTAATGATAAGTATTTATACAATTGATTCTCCCTCCTTTAAATTTTGTTAATGTAAAATATATAATTTTTATTTTACCAAATTATGATAGTTGTTAAAATATTTTTTATTAAAAGTCCCAACAACCATCAAACATGTTGATATGGTTGTTTTTCTATAAATGTTACACATTTTAGATCGTGTGGTCACACTCTTTCTTTCTCGTTGTAGAAGAGGTCTTCAAAGAGGTCTAAATTGTATCTGAAACAGAACCATAGAATGTACAACATTATAAAAAGACGTTGGCAAATCAATGCTCAACGTCTTTTAAGTGTATTTAATGATACAAAGTATACCAACGTCTAGTCTAAATCGTTTGTTTAATTTTACAGGAATACTTTTTTTAAATATTTTTATTAGCAAAGCCATCCGCGAGGTTGGAAATACGTGTTAATTTGTAACCAGCTATAATAATCTTGGTCTTGGTACGGGTCGATACAGCTTGCAAGTGTTTTGTCGCAGCATTTATCTCCTTTTCCAAAGTTTTTCCAACATCTATCATGAGCGCGGCAGCATTTGTCAATATCATTAATAGGGGTTCCTCCACCTAGACTCATTCCATCCCCGCAACCCGGACCACAATGGTTATATTCTTTATTGTTATCCTCATCATCTAAACAGAATTTACCATCAATCCAATCAAGAGCTTGTCCTTGAACGGATTCGCCGGGCTTATAATCGGGATTGTCAGGGAAATTGTGTAGTATTGGTTGTTGATCAAGTTCACCTTTATATTCTTTTGAAAATACTTCACGAACTTCCCCTTGCATAATTTCAAAACCTTTATACACATTATCTTTAACAACTTTACCTTTTACCGTTTCAAAAGATATACCAGAACCATCTACTCTTACATAAGTAAGAGATACCGTTTTGCTTTTGTTTTTAAAAGTAAATGCTTTTACTT
>CADBNU010000317.1 GCA_902796085.1 Heyndrickxia coagulans | reverse complement strand
TTACTATTATTCGGCATGATTGCTGTAAGTGGCTTACGTACACTCGTTGAATCAAAAGTTGACTATAGTAAAGCACGCAATTTAATTTTAACATCTATCGTATTCATTGTCGGTCTTAGCGGTGTTACAATCCAAATCGGTGAAGTACCTTTAAAAGGAATGGGACTTGCCACGATTGTTGCTATGATCGTAAGTCTATTCTTTCAACTCCTTGATTGCTTACATCTTTCTAATGAGGATAAATAAATACTTAGTTCAAACTTTAAAAGCCATTGGGTCTGGAACTCCAATGGCTTAATTTGATAGAAGTTGTAAAAACGTTGTTTCCTATATCACTAGCAAGCTTAAAGCCATCACAGCCATCCCTAGCATTAAACCATAAATCGATGTATGGGCTTCATCGTATTTTTTGGCTGCTGGCAATAACTCATCTAATGAAATAAATACCATAATTCCAGCTACTGCTGCAAATATGATACCGAACATGAAATCGTTCAAAAATGGCATAAGTAATAAGTAAGCAACAAATGCTCCTATTGGTTCTGATAGTCCAGACAAAAAGGATAAATTAAACGCTTTTCTACGACTACCAGTCGCATAATAAATCGGAACAGATACAGCAATCCCTTCTGGAATATTATGGATCGCAATCGCAACAGCAATAGAAACTCCTAATGCTGGGTCATTTAGAGCAGAAACAAATGTTGCAATTCCCTCAGGAAAATTGTGTATCCCTATTGCTAAAGCGGCAAAAACCCCCACTTTCATTAAATCATTTTGTCTTGGAATCGGATCAGCCATATCTTCTATCTTTTTTAACTCATGGGGATTCGTTTGTTTTGGAATAAACTTATCAATTAATGCGATGAGTATCATTCCACCAAAGAAACCTATAACGGTTACCCATTTTCCGTTCATTACTCCAAGTTCATTTACCAAGGCCTCTTCCGCTTTCATAAATATTTCGACAAAGGATATATAAATCATGACTCCCGCTGAAAACCCTAAAGCAAAGGAAAGGAATTTCGTATTTGTCCTCGATGTAAAAAAGGCAAGTAAGCTACCAATTCCTGTTGCCAAGCCGGCTATTAAGGTTAAAGTGAATGCGATTAATACATTTTCTGTCATCCGCTATTCTTCCTTTCCAAACTAAATATATGTTCTTATAGTGTTCCCTATATTTAACATATGTTCCAATGTTTAAAAATATATGGAAAAACAAAAAGTTTCCCTTGGTAAACATTTTAATACAAGGGAAAATATTCGACAACTATAAAGAATTACTTTCGAAACTTTCACGTTTAAACGACTTTATAATAAAAAAAACCAGTCTCCGAAGAAACTGGTTAAGGCCACTTTTGCCGTATTTGATAATGAAGTTTATAAACCACCACTCTTACAAGTGGGTGTTTGCAGAAGCGTTCCTGCATGCCCTTCAAGTCTTTTAGACGAAGATTTGTCATTCCCGCTTCATCTCTTAAACTCCCGATTTATTATTTAGGTTAAAACTTTATTAACATTACGTACAATGTAGCTCTTGATTAAAGATTAAATGATTTTGATATAGATTTCAATGGCTATCTTTTAATCTTTTGATATTGCATGTATTTCTCTAATTTGTACAGTATCTTCCTATTTTTTCTTAAATGTATCAGGCATGACAGCGGCAATCACCTCTCCTTTAGCACAAAAGATATCGTCTGCAAACATCTCCGTCACTACCTTCCATTTTTTCGGATGGATCTCTTCTACTGTACCAACTGCTTTTAAAAGTGCCCCTTCTGGCGTAGGTTTCAGATAATCTATATGTAAAGAAGCTGTGACAAAACGTGGAGGTTCTGTCCCATCGCCAATTTCGTGGCCATTTTTCCGATGAAGGACAAGGGCCGCTGAACCCATGCTATGACAATCGATTAAAGACGCAATTAATCCACCGTAAATAAAACCAGGAATGCCTATTTGATCTTTCGTTGGTCTATAGTATGTAACAGTCTGATTCGTGTTGTTTAACCAACCAGTCCGAAAATGGTGACCATCTTTATGTAATCTACCACAACCATAACACCAAGCAATCTCGTCCCTGTAATAATCCTGAACAGCTTTTTCAATAAATTCTTTCATACTATCTCCCCCTTTAAATTTTATTATAATAAATATTGTTCCGAATATTAATAATTATATATAGATGTAAAGTCCTTCTGTCTATATGTTTTCTTTATCATACTTTCAAAGTTTGACAGACTTAAAATTTCGTATTATTATTTTTATAAGAAAATTTCATAAGAAGAAATAGGTTGACTTGAAAAAGTCATTAAAAGGGAAGTTCGGTGTAAATCCGACGCGGTCCCGCCACTGTGAATGGGAGTTCTCTATTATTTTCCACTGTCTTTATAGATGGGAAGGAAATAGAGAATGATGATCATGAGCCAGGAGACCTGCCTATTTTCTAACGCCATAACCCTACGTGGATTTAGGGAGGTGTGTCTGCTGGAAAGAATTTTTTGTTCTTTCGTGCGCAAATACATCTCCTCCATGGGATGTTTTTTTTATGGCAAAAAATCTCAAAGGAGGATATTCGTATGAATCAAAAAAAATTACTCGCTGCTTTCCTTTTCTCGATCTTACTTATTTTAGTTGGTTGTCAAAATGGGGCCAAAGATACAACAACTGAGAATTCCACCCCTGCAAGTCAAGGAAATGAGACCAAACAGGAAGAAGTTCAAGAAATTACAGCAACAATTGAAATATTTGACTTGGAAGACAAGAAGGTTGAATCAAAAACCGTTGAATTGAAAGACAAACAATCTTTAATGGAAGTATTAAAAGAAAATTTTGAAGTTGAAGAAACCAATGGATTAATCATTGGTGTTGGTGAATTACGTGCCAATAGTGATGAAAAACAATATATTGCTATTAAAGTGAATGGCGAATTAGCTGCTGTCGGTGCCAATGATTTAATAATTGAAGATGGTGACGTAGTGTCTTTAAGCCTTGAAGTTTGGGAGTAATATTTAAGATGAATGCCAAACGAATTAGTTTATTAGCAATGTTGATCACCATCGCCGTTGTCGGACGAATTATCTTTACCTTCATCCCGAACGTACAACCAATGACAACCATTATTATTATCGCCTCTTTTCTTGTCAGTCCTATGGAGGCGATTGTCATTGCTGTATTAAGTACAATTCTATCAAATTTATACTTAGGGATGGGGCCATGGGCAATATGGCAAGTATTGATTTGGGCAATGATTGGACTTATAAGTGGTTTATTAGGTAGAGTCCATACTAAAATACCGCTACCCATTCTTGTTATGTATGCGGGATTTTGTGGTTTATTTTACGGATTTATTATGTCTATTGCGATGTCCTTTATTATGGAAATGGACTTTTGGATCTATTATTTAGCTGGTCTTCCTTTTGATATGAGCCATGCTATTGGAAATATGGTATTTTTTGCTATTCTATATCCTGTACTTTTTAGACTTTTTAAAAGAAAAAAAGTTGGATTAGATCGATGGATGTAAATGTTCTTTACAATTTATTTTGTTAATTTTAAAGGGGCTTTTGGAAATAGCTCCTTTATTTTATTTGGTATTGTTTAAATATTTTAATAAACGTTAACGCATCCGAATCAACGTGATAAGAGAATACCCCTTTATTTGTATGTAAATACAATATACCTCCATCTTTACCTAAGGGTTTATAAGAGATATCAAAAACCGTTTTTAATGGGAATTCATGATATTTCGTCGTTATTTTATCATGATATAAGTACATGTTTCGTTCTTCTTTAATTATCTTCTGTTTAAAGTCCATAAAATCAAGTTCACGTTTTACTACCATATACTTTTGCACCGCTAAGACCTTACTCAACGATCCCGCCTCCATTTCATTACTGTTCTAGTGTAACAAGTGAAACATATAAATTCAAAAATAACAAATAAAACTTTTAACGATACTTATAAAATTTACATTTTAATCTATTAATCTTTCTAATTGACACTTATAATGTGTTTAAATGACTACTTACGAAAAAAAGTTGACCCACATTGGGTCAACCTTTCACTAGGGGGAACTATAATGAATGGTCACAAATGTTTCACCAAGGAACAAACTTAACATAGAACCTTGTTTTCTATTATTTACCTTCTAATTCCCGTTTATACTTTTCAAATTCTTTTGTTGTACAACGAACCCAGTGTCTTGGGCGGATTTCTCTGAATTGTGGTTGTTCACTTGTGTCTAGCTGAGATGGGTCATACACTTGACGGATACGATTGCGTTCATAATTCGGGTCGGGAAGTGGAACTGCTGAAAGAAGTGATTTTGTATAAGGATGTATAGGGTTCTTATATAGTTCATCACTATCAGCAAGCTCAACCATATGACCTAAATGCATAACGCCAATCCGATCACTAATATATTTAACCATAGAAAGGTCATGGGCAATAAATAAATAAGTTAGGCCCCGTTCCTTCTGCAATCTTTTTAGCAAGTTAACAACTTGCGCTTGGATCGATACGTCCAATGCAGAAATCGGCTCATCACAAATAATTAATTCTGGCTCTACAGCAAGAGCACGTGCAATCCCAATCCGTTGTCTTTGTCCACCACTAAATTCATGTGGAAAACGGCTGGCATGCTCCTTATTTAAACCAACAGCTTCTAGAAGTTCTTCCACTCTCTTTTTTCTTTCTTTTTCATTTTTCACTAAATGATGAACGTCAAGTCCTTCGGCAATAATATCCATGACTGTCATTCTCGGATTTAAAGAAGAAGACGGATCTTGAAATATCATTTGCATTTGTCGATTAAATTTTAATTGTTCTGATTTTGAAAGTTTTGCATGAACATTTTTTCCTTTAAATAAAACTTCCCCATCTGTTGCGTCGTACAACCGTATAATCGTTCTTCCAGCTGTTGATTTCCCACTACCTGATTCACCAACAAGCCCAAAGGTTTCCCCTTTATAAATATCAAAACTAATATCGTCTACCGCTTTGACAACTTTTCCTCGGCCAGCAGGAAAATACTTTTTCAAATTTTTTACTTCTAGTATTTTTTCTTCCGTCTTCATTGCTTGTTCCCCCCTTGCTGCTTAGTTAAGAAACTATCAATTCTTTTCTTAATGGCATCTGGGAGTTCAACTTTCGGTGCATTTTCATGTAAGAGCCAAGTTGCTGCGTAATGTGTATCTGAAACTTTAAACATTGGAGGCTCATACATGGTATCTATTTCAAGAGCATATTTATTTCTCGGCGCAAAAGCATCCCCTTTAGGTGGATTTGTCAAATCAGGAGGTGTACCTGGAATCGTATATAACTCTTCAGACTCATTATCATCCAATGTAGGCATTGATCCTAGTAACCCCCATGTATATGGATGTTTTGGATTGTAGAAGATATCATCTACCGTTCCAACTTCAACAATTTTACCGGCATACATTACCGCGACCCGATCCGCCACATTTGCTACAACACCTAAATCGTGGGTAATAAATATAATTGAACATCCTGTATCTTTTTGCATTTCTTTCATTAATTCTAATATTTGGGCTTGTATTGTAACATCTAAAGCCGTGGTCGGTTCGTCAGCAATAATAATCTCTGGATTACAAGCAAGAGCAATTGCAATGACAACCCGTTGGCGCATACCACCTGAAAATTGGTGAGGATATTGTTTAACCCGCAATTCTGGTTTTGGTATACCAACTTTTCTAAGTAATTCAATCGCTTTTTCTTTTGCTTCTGCTTTACTTAAACCACGGTGTTTAATTAAGCCTTCGGCAATTTGATTTCCAACTTTCATTGTTGGGTTTAAAGATGACATCGGGTCTTGGAATACCATTGAAATTTCTTTACCACGAATTTTTTGCATTTCTTTTTCAGAGAATTTTAGGATATCCTTCCCTTTATAGAGAATTTCACCATTTTTAATTTGTGTATTTGATTTTGGGAGAAGACCCATTATCGCAGAAGTAGTAACAGATTTTCCTGATCCTGACTCTCCGACAATGGCCAACGTTTCTCCCTTATTTAAGTCGAAACTAACACCTCGAACAGCTTGTACTTCACCGCCGTAGGTGTTAAATGATATTTGTAAATCTTTCACTTCTAATAGTTTACTCATTTAATAACACCTACCTTCTATTTATGCATTTTAGGGTCAAATGCATCGCGTAAGCCGTCACCTAAAATGTTGAATGCAATCATAATAATCGATAATAATGCTGCAGGGAATACGAGCATATACGGATAAATTTGCATATTATCAAATCCGATATCGATTAGTGAACCAAGGGATGCTTTAGGTGGCGCAATCCCTAAACCAATAAAGCTTAAAAATGCTTCAAAGAAGACAGCACTTGGAATCGTGAACATCGTATTCACAATAATGATCCCGCTTATATTTGGAATTAAATGTTTCCGAATAATTTTCCCGTCGGATGTACCAAGTGTTTTCGCTGCTAAAACAAATTCTTGGCTTTTTAGTTTTAGAACTTCACCACGAACGATCCGAGCCATGCCTGTCCAACCGGTAATAACTAACGCAATAATGATTGACGTCATACCTGGTTTTAAAATTAACATCATTAATAAAATCACAACTAGACTTGGTATGCCTGATAAAATTTCAATGATCCGTTGCATGACATTATCAACTCGACCACCGTAATAACCAGATATACCACCATAGGCCACACCGATCACAAGGTCAAGAAGTGCCGCAACAAAGGCAATGATTAATGAAACACGAGTTCCTTCCCACAAGCGGGTCCACTGGTCCCGACCTAACTGGTCAGTTCCTAACCAATAGTACGTATCTTCTAAACCTTTTGCTTTATATATATGATAGGTTGCTTTTATTTCCGCGGAGTTTGGTGAACCGTCGCCATCAGAAATGACTTTAATATCAATATAGTCTTCTTCGTTATTAAATCGCATATATGCTTTTTGAGTTGCTTGTTCGACTGTTGCACCTGTCAATTCATCAGATAATGTTCCGTCAAAACCTAACCAAGATACTTTCTCTAATCCAGGGACACGAGGCGGCATTTTTGCATGATCTAAATTTTGATCATTCGAGCCATATTTATTCATAAATGGTCCAATAATACTCATGATAATGATTAAAATTAATACAACTAGACTAATCATCGCTGGGATGTTCTTAAATAAAGTCCGTCGAGCATTTTGACCAAATGTACGACTAGGTCGAGATATTTTTTCACTCGTATCTTCTTTTCTGACTAGAGGTTTAAAAAGTTCTTTTGGCAAATTATTTACATTTTTTTGATCCACTATTTGCCACCTCCAGTTACACGAATTCTCGGATCAATTAATCCGTAAAGGAGGTCGATGACTAACAAAATGAGGATAAATCCAAAAGCATAAATAAGCGTAGTCCCCATAATTGTCGGATAATCGTTTACGACTACCGATGTAACGAATTGTTCACCAATTCCTGGAATCGCAAAGATTTTTTCAATCACCATCGATCCTGTCATTAAATTAATCATCATTGGTCCCATAACGGTTACTAAAGGTATGAGTGCGTTCCGGAATCCATGTTTCCATACTCTTTCTAAATTACTTAACCCTTTTGCTTTAGCAGTAATGATATAATTTGACCCTTTCACTTCAATCATTTCTGTTCGGACAAACCTTGCTGCTGTGGCCATAGGACCAATCGCTAATGCAATAATTGGTAGAATCATATGTTTCGGTTCTCCCCATAAGGCAACAGGAAACCATCCTAATTCAACAGCAAATATATATTGTAGTAAACCTGCAAAAACGAAGGATGGGATTGACGTACCTAATACTGCGATTATCGTTGACGTGTAATCCCAAAATCCATTGTGGAAAATGGCTGCGATTAAACCGAGGATTATTCCAAAAAATGTACCCACCAAAACAGCATAAAGACCTAATTGCATAGATGGACCAAGTCTATCTATTAAAATATCAGATACAGGAGTATTATCAAAATTGTAGGAAATTCCTAAATCACCTTTCAGGAGGTTTCCAAGATATCGTACGTATTGAACTGGTACGGGGTCATTTAGCCCATAACTTTCTAAGACGAGTTGTTTTTGTTCTTCCGTTAATTTGTCTTCTGCCTTTAAAGGACTTCCCGGCAACATTTTCATAAGGAAAAATGTAACAGAAGCAATGATAAATAACGTAATTACCATATAGACAATTCTGCGTAAAATATATCGTGCCATTATGCCACCTCCTATAAAAATTAAATGGTTAGTAAAATAGCATCTTCAATTACAAGACTAAAGAGAGTATATGCCGTACTATCGGACATACACTCTCTTAATTTTTACCCTATAGTCTATAGTTAGTAGAAATCAATTTATTCAGCTACATATGCCCATTTCCATTCGTAAGTTGCACCGAATTTATTAATAATTTCTCCTTGAATTTTCGGTGAATGAAGTTGAGATCTTGCTCGTTGGTAAAGTGGAGCAATTCCGGATTCTTCTAATAGAATCTTTTCAGCTTCTAAGAATTTTTGATAACGTTGTTCTTGGTCAGTAGTAGTTTGTGTTTCACTAATTAATTGGTCATACTCTGCATTTGAGTAACCCATTTTGTTATTTCCACCGTCTGTCACAAACAAGCTTAAGAATGTAAATGGATCTAGATAGTCCGGACCCCATCCAGCAACTTGTAATTCATAATCTTGATCTGTGTCTAATTGAAGACGGTTTTTGAATGGTACTGGTTTAATATTTACTTTTAATCCAGGTAGATTTGTTTCTAATTGATGAGCAAGGTTTTCGTTGAATGTTTTTGTAGCACCTTCCGCGTCATCTGTAAGTAATTCTAGTTCAATAGAATCTACACCTAGTTCTTCTAAACCTTTATTCCATGCTTCAAGTGCTGTATCTTTGTCATATGCTGCAAAATCGCCATTTTCTTCACGGAAATCACCGCCACCAGGGACTGTCACGAAGTCTTTTGGAATTAATCCTGTTGCAGCAATTGAGCCGTTATTTAAAACATTCACTAGAGCTTCTCTATCAATTGCATTGTTGATAGCATTACGAATATTTTTGTTTGCTAATGGTGTTTGTTCACCTTTACGTTCTTGGTTCATTTTCAAATAGAATACGGAAGCTTGTGGTACAATACGGTAGTCATCATGAGAGATGTACTGGTCAACTAGGTCTGCAGAAAGATCTGCTCGATCAATGTCGCCTTCATTATAAAGATTCACGTTCGTTTGTGGATCTTTGGAAACAACAAAGTTGATTTCTTCTAATTGTACTGTATCTGCATCCCAATAATCTTCATTTTTTACTAATTTCCATTCATTTGCCTGTGTAATATTTTGATTATCATCTTTAATATCTAATTTAAATGGACCGTTGAATAAAAGTGTCGCTTCTGAAGTTGCAAAGTTTTCACCATGTTCTTCAACAAATTTTTGGTTAAGTGGCATAAATGTACCGAATGTTGTTAACGATTCAAAATATGGTGTTGGGTTAGCAAGTTGAACTTCTAGTGTGTAATCGTCAATCGCTTTTACACCTAATTCTTCTACAGGAAGTTCTCCTTTACTAATTTCATCTGCGTTTTTAATGACCCCAGCCATCATGTATGGACCATATTCCGATTTTGTTTCCGGCTTAACAGCACGTTGCCATGAATAAACAAAATCGTGAGCTGTAACAGGGTCACCGTTTGACCATTTTGCATCTTCGCGAAGTTTGAATGTCCAAGTTAAGCCATCTTCAGAAACTTCAGGCTCACCTTTTGCGATTCCTTCTTTAATTTCACCATCTTCGCCTAAGCGGTAAAGCCCCTCCATTGTCGCACCGACAAATTGGAAACCATATTCATCGGTTACTTTGGATGGATCCATAGATGGTATGTAATCACCGTTTATAAAATTTAATACTTGTTCTTCTGCTTTAGCAGCATCTTCACCTGAAGAGTTTTTCGTTGAACCCTCGTCCTTTCCGCCACCGCAAGCAGCTAGAACCATACTTACAACCAATACTGCAACTAGCAATATTGACCATTTTTTCGTTCGCATAAAATTTACCCCCCTAAAATAATATAAATTTTAATTTTCTGAAAATTATCCTTCATCAAACTTATTGAAAGAATGTATATTTAAGAGTATACATTAGAATATTATGTTTGTAAAGAAATAATCTAATAGAAAGTTATATTTATATAGTTCGAATTATAAGAATTTATTAAAAATTAACTTTATTTTCGCTTTAACACTTTATCTCGATCAAGTTTTACATTATTTAAGAATACATAATATTATTTTAACATAATTAAATGTAATTTTTTGTAAAATATAACTTTAGAAAATAATTTTTACTATTTGTTTCATAACATGTTATAATGTTTTGAAAGCAACTCTTTTTAGGTGAGCTCACATGAATTACAAAACTCATTTTTTACTTTTTATAGTAAATATTATAATTATCTTCACAATCGTACTTTTTTTAACCCCCGATCAGTTATTCGTTCAGTTTATTAATATACTTTTTTATTTTGCTCTCTTATATACTACAGTATTTTTATTTCATTTCGTGGCTAAAGGGGGGTTTTTTGACGGGCTTATCTTTGGTTTTCGAAGATTTAAAAACATCATGTTTCATAAAAATGATGTTTTAGAGGAGTGGAAAGAGAAGCCTCTACCTTCTGAAAATATTAACTTGCGATTATATGAAGTATTAAAAATTCAAACGGTTGCTTTAAATATTGTCCTTTTGCTATTGCTTGTAATCTATTATTCACTATAGAAGTATAGGAATTCGAAGAAGAAAAAAGAGCGAACGGTATTATAACTTTCTTCGCTCTTCATTTTTAAATATTGGCGTATATATTTTTAACCTTGACCGACAATAACCACCTTTCTAACTCCATCCA
>CADBNU010000316.1 GCA_902796085.1 Heyndrickxia coagulans | reverse complement strand
TTTTATAAATAATGACTAAAATCAAAGACTTTCTGTCATTTTTGTAATAAATGATAAGAAACGCACTTATTCCAATGTCTGCATACAACATCCTGTCACAATTGCATCATTTTCCTCAAAATAAAAAAACCCCATTTTCTCCCGTGAGAAAATGGGGTTTTTTATCTTTTGTCCCAGCCTCCATTAAAGTCGTATCATATTATTTATTGGAAAAACAACCGCTGAATATCGTTCCATGTTACAGCAATCATTAAAATCATTAATAACACGATTCCTACAAAATGAACCATACCTTCCTTTTGACGATCGACAGGTTTTCCTCTAAGTGCTTCAATACCAAAGAACATTAATCGGCCGCCGTCTAAAGCTGGAAGTGGAAGTAAATTCATGATTCCTAAATTAATGCTTAATACTGCTGTCCAGTACATCAGCGTAAAGAAACCATGTTTTGCTACTTCTCCAGTTACTTGATAAATACCAACTGGACCAGCCAAGTCATCAAGAGTGAAATGTCCAGCGATTAAATGAACTAACGCCTGAAGAATTAAAATAGTGTATTCCCAAGTTTGTTGGAAGCCATACACAACAGCTTTAAATGGATTTTTTACAAATGGACTTTTGTACATAACGCCAATTTGTCCAACTTCTTCGCCATTTTCCAGCTTGACTGTATCTGGAACAATATTTAACTCGACAAGTTCTTCATTTCGCTCTACAATGACGGATAACTCTTTGCCGGCACTATTTTGAACATAACTTGTTAAATCAGCCCACTCATTAATAGGCTTTCCATTTATAGATTTCACATAGTCTCCGGCTTGCATACCAGCTACAGCTGCAGGACTGTTGTCTACTACTTCCGTAACAATCGGTTCATTTGTTGGTACTCCTTGGAAAATACCAAGAAGTAAAAAGATTGCAAAGGCTAAAAGAAAGTTAAATAAAGGACCAGCAAAAATTGTTAAAGTTCGGTTCCATAACGATTTCGCTTCGAATGTTCGGTCATAAGGAGCAATTAACGTTTCTTCGCCATTTTCAACAATTATTGCATTGCGAGAAACATCAAAACGAACTAAACGCTCTTCTTCATCGTATCCTTCGATCCATAATTTTTTAGTTAAATCCGCTCGTTCCACTTCCATAAATAATACGTTCGGATTTTGAACATTTTGATTTAAATAAATCTTTTCGACCTTTTCTTCATTATTCAATATGAGCCCAACACGGTAGCCAGGTTGAAGTTCAATCCGATCAAAATCATCTCCGGCCATTCGTACATATCCGCCTAAAGGTAATAGACGAATGGTATATATTGTTTCCCCCTTCGTCATACCAAAAATTTTTGGTCCCATACCAATAGCAAATTCGCGCACTAAAATACCTGCTCTTTTTGCAAAAATAAAGTGTCCTAATTCATGAAAGAATACGATTAATCCGAATACGAGGATAAATGCTAAAATAGTTTGCATAAAATACCACCTTTAGAGCCAAGCTCGTGTTTATTGTACCATATGAAGCACTTTTTTTCTTGTTTCACTGTCAACATGCAAAATCGTTTCCAAATCTGGATTCAGTACATTGTGATGGTCATTCATGATGCGTTCGATAATCTCTTCAATCTGTAAAAATGCAATTTTTTCTTCTAAAAACAACTGTACTGCTGCTTCATTAGCTGCATTCATGGCCGTTAAAATGGTTCCGCCAATTCTTCCTGCTTCATAAGCCAGCTTCAATGCTCTGAATCGCTCAAAATCAACTTCTTTAAAATGTAGTTGTCCAATTTCAGCTAAATTTAATGACTTTCCACCAACAAGTGGCAATCGGTCTGGGTAACTTAATGCATATTGAATTGGTACACGCATATCTGGAGTTCCTAATTGAGCGATGACACTTGTATCATGGTATTCCACCATCGAGTGGATAATGCTTTCTTTATGAAGCAAGACATCAATTTGGTCAAAAGGCATGTCAAATAGTACATGGGCTTCAATCACTTCTAATCCTTTGTTCATCAACGTTGCAGAATCAATTGTAATTTTTGCACCCATTGACCAGTTCGGATGATTCAAGGCATCCTTGACTGTAACATTTTTTAATTCATCGCGAGTTTTATCGCGAAATGCACCGCCAGAAGCTGTCAAAATTAACCGCTTAATTTGTTTTGGATTTTCCCCATTCATCGACTGGAATATCGCTGAATGCTCACTGTCAACTGGTAATATCGGTGCGTGGTGTTTTTTTGCTTCTTTCATTACTAGATGACCAGCGGTAACAAGGGTCTCTTTATTAGCGATTGCAATCGTTTTTCCCATGCGAATGGCAGCTAATGTAGATGGCAAACCAACACTTCCTAAAACTGCATTCAATAAAACGCTCGTCTCAGGATGAGTTGCAACTTCTACTAAACCTTGTTCGCCGTATGTAAAATGTATATGAGGAAACTCTTTTTTTAATGCAAGTGCATCTTTTTCCTCTTGCACAGAAACTAACTCAGGTTGTAATGTTTTAATGATTTCTTTTGTTTTTTCTATATTTTTTCCTGCAGAAAAAGCAACAAGTTGGAACTCTTCAGGATGGGATTTTAATATATCATAAGTTTGCCATCCAATTGAGCCTGTTGCCCCTAACAAACTAATTTTTTTCAATTTGGGTCCTTCCCTTCATTAACTAACAAAATGCAACAAGTTGAATAATGGTAATACAAACAATAAACTATCGAATCGATCTAGTATTCCACCATGTCCAGGAAGAAGTTTTCCTGAATCTTTTACATCATAATGTCTTTTAATAGCAGATTCTACTAAATCACCTAATTGTCCAAAAATAGAGCTTACAATCGTTACAAGTATTAGTATAAACCAAGGTTTTTCAAAGGGGTAAATAAATTGCATAACACAGGCAGATACAACCGCTATCAAAATCCCTCCGAAAAATCCTTCAACCGTCTTATTAGGTGAAATTTCTGGCCATAGCTTGTTTTTCCCAAATTTTCTACCAGTAAAATATGCCCCTGAATCAGTAGACCAAACTACAAGTAAAGCAAAAATAATAAATTGTAACCCTGCATCTCTCGTTTCAATTAAATAATAAAATCCGATTCCTATATACAAAGCTGACAGTAGGACAAATCCAATTTCATCGAATGTAAAATGATTTTTTACAATGACAGAATGAATTAATAATAACAGTGCAGCAATGACAAGAAATTCTAATTTCGAATAAGATGTGATACTTTGGACTTTTGCCGCAAAATTATCAGGCATTAATAGCATATATACGGTAAGTAATCCAATTAAGCCTGGAACTGAGAAAATAGCCATCTTTTTCATGCGTAGTAGTTCGAACATTCCAACTGTAGCCATTGCGTAAACTAATAGAGTAAACGGGAGATTACCATATAATACAAACGGGATGAAAAAAGCTGCTGCTACTACACCCGTTATAATACGTTGCTTCAATACATTTCTTCTCCTTTCAATCCACCATAGCGACGATTTCTTTTTTGATAGGCTTGAATTGCTTCTAAGAAAGTTTCCTCATTAAAATCTGGCCATAGCGTATCCGTAAACCAAAACTCAGTATAGGCTAATTGCCAAAGCATAAAATTGCTTAATCGTACTTCTCCGCTTGTACGAATTAATAAATCTGGTTCCGGTAGATGTGATGTCATTAGATATTGGTTCATTGTTTCTTCAGTGATCGAATCAAAATTTAATGTTCCTTCTTGTACATCTATCATCATCTTTTTTATAGCATTCACAATTTCGGCACGGCTGCCATAATTCATCGCAAAATTCAAAATAAGCCCTGTATTATTTTTTGTTTTTTCTAACGCTTTATTTAAAGCTTTTTTTGTATGTTCTGGTAAACCTTCCTTTTCACCAATCATTTGCACGCGAATATTTCGTTCCATGATTTCAGGTAAAAAATCATTAAGAAATTTTTCTGGTAAGCTCATTAAAAATTCTACTTCAGATTTGGGACGCTTCCAGTTTTCTGTTGAAAAGGCATATAGTGTTAACACTTTCACACCTAAATCATCTGCCACAC
>CADBNU010000315.1 GCA_902796085.1 Heyndrickxia coagulans | reverse complement strand
TTTGAACGGCCATAAAAACTTGACCCCATCTACAGTTAACATATCAAGTAAAATATGATTTACCATGCCAAGCAGTATACCCAATTCTAATGATACGGGAAGAGATATCGTTTGAAACAACCAATATCCTAATAATAAAATTAGTAAACTGTGCGTAAATGTTCGGTGGCCGAAAGCTGAACTGATGATGTTATCAATAAGTGGAACAGCTCTACCAATCTTTGAACTTTTATGGTCAATATCGGGTAATAGTGCACCGAACATTAATCCACTAAAAAAGAGCACCTCACCATCGACGGGCCCTACGTAATGAAGATAAATGGTTCCTGTTGCTATTCCGCCAAGTATGTGTGTGTTCCCCTGCATGTTTTTTCCTCCAAATGAAAGTAAGTTGATACTGATATAGACTATCATTCAATTAAAGTAGGATCAAGAAGTACATAAATTTTATAGAAATATAAAGATTAGGGAATTTGTCTATTTACAATAAACATTGCGAATTTCCATCGTCAGTATGGCGATTAATGTTATAATGTTATGTATAAATTTGAAATATAAAAAAATTTAGAGGATGGGATAATGGATGGAACGTTTTACTAGAAAAGATCAACAAAACTTTATTAAAAAAGCGGAAGAACTGGCCACCGTATTTAAAGAAAGAGCTGCAATATATGATACAAATGGAACATTTCCATATGAAAACTTTGCAGACTTAAAACAGAACGGCTTTCTTGCATTAACGGTACCTAAAGAGTATGGCGGCTATGGTTTAAATCTATTAGACTATTTAAAAGTGATTGAACAAATTGCGAAAGGAGATGGTTCAACGGCTCTATCATTAGGTTGGCATCTTGGTATTATCCTTGAACAAAGTGAAAATCAGAGTTGGCGAGAAGAGAGTTTTGCTAAGCTTTGTGAATTGATTGTAAAACATAAAGCTCTTATCAATACGGCTTCATCAGAACGGGCAACAGGAAGTCCTTCTCGAGG
Organism: Heyndrickxia coagulans; assembly: GCA_902796085.1. Taxonomy (GTDB): domain Bacteria; phylum Bacillota; class Bacilli; order Bacillales; family Caldibacillaceae; genus Pallidibacillus; species Pallidibacillus thermolactis. Next base: position 6,774 of record CADBNU010000315.1, on the reverse strand, counting down.
TGGAGTGCCGACGACAACGGCCATAAAAGAAAAAAATAATTGGCGTATAAATGGAAAAAAAGCTTTCACGTCTATGGCGGTTGCTTTAGATTATTACCTTGTTACCGTTGATGTCAATCATTCGGGAAAAATTGGTTTAATCTTAGTAGAAAAAGAAACAGAAGGTGTTCACATAGAGGAAACGTGGGATAGTATTGCAATGAGAGGAACTAAAAGTGATGATCTCATTTTAAATGATGTACTTGTACCGGAAGATGCTTTGTTACATGTAGAAGATAGATCGAAAAAGAACTACCCAAAGGGATGGATGTTACAAATTCCTGCTTGCTATATCGGTATTGCTTCATCAGCAAGAGATTATGCAATACAATTTGCCTCAGAATATAAACCAAATACTTTATCAGGTCCGATAAAAGAAGTACCAGAAGTAAGGAGAAAAGTAGGGGAAATGGAGCTGGAATTGTTTAAGGCTCGTGAATTATTGTATTCGGTTGCTAGAAAATGGGTGGAACAACCAGAAGAACGAAGGAAGATGGGTTCAGAACTTGCTGCTGTTAAACATATTGCAACGAACAGTGCAAATAAAATTGTAGATTTAGCTATGCGTATAGTTGGAGCGCGAAGCCTTTCTGCAAAAAATCCACTTCAGCGATATTTTCGCGATGTACGTGCGGGTCTTCACAATCCACCTTCTGATGATATGATACTTTATAATCTAGCGAAGGATGTATTAGATCATTAACGTACGATAGTATGGGGATAATGATGCTATTTTTTGTACGTTATTTATGCTTGAGCTTTTCCATAAGTGCTCTAAATTATTGGAAAAATTTATTTAAATCTAATGGACTCAACCGAATGGGGAATACGGATTGGATTGCTATTGAGTTATCGTTAATAAAAAAAGGGAACTGGCCACTCCTTGTAAATGAGATTGGCCTTTTCCCTAATTTTAATCGATGATCCCTTGATCCATTAAATAAGTTTTTGCAACATCATAAGCCGATTTTCCTTCTACATTTACCATATAGTTCATGTTCCGCATTTCTTCGTCCGTAATTTTTCCTGCTAATTTATTTAAAGCATCAACCACTTCTGGGTATTTTTCAGCCGTTTGGCTGAGCATCAATGGTGCCCCTTGATAAGGTGGGAATAGTCCTAAATCATCCTCCAATACTTTTAAATGATATTGGGCTAACTCACTATCTGTTGAATATGCATCGACTAAATTTATATCACCCGTTTCAATTGCCTGATAGCGTAAATTTGGTTCCATCGTTTTCACATTAGGAAGACTTAATCCGTAAAGTTCTTGGATTCCCTTGTAACCATCTTCTCGGTCATTAAATTCCAACGTAAAACCAGCCTGAATTTCATTTTCCACACGTTTTAAGTCTGAAATCATTTCAATTTGATGCTTGTTGGCAAAATCTTTAGGTACCGCCAAGGCATATGTATTATTGTATTGCATCGGCTTTAACAACACCATATCAAACTGTTCTAAGATTCCTTCTTTTGCTTGTTCGTAGACTTCTCGACGATCAGTACTTACCGCTGATTCCTTTAAAAACTCTGTTATGATGGTACCGGAAAATTCAGGATATAGATCAATCTCACCAGATTTTAGTGCACTGAATACAAAGGACGTTTTTCCGAAACCGGGTTCCAATCGAACTTGAAGATCGGTTTCATCTTCAATTAAAATTTTATACATATTAATCAGAATCTCGGGTTCAGCGCCAAGTTTTCCCGCAATGACAAGAGTATCATCATTTTTATTATTAAAAAATGAGATCATACCGATTAATCCCACTAAAACGAAAAAGCTGCCCACGATTTGTATAATTCGTTTCATTGAAAGTTTTTCCATTTTCTTAAGCAAGAAATCAAATAAAATAGCTAATAGGGCAGCTGGGATAGCCCCTAGTAAAATTAGTGAAGTATTATTTCGATCTATACCAAGTAAAATTAAATCACCAAGTCCACCACCGCCGATAAAGGCTGCTAATGTTGCCGTACCGATAATTAACACCATCGCTGTTCGTATCCCTGCCATTATAACTGGCATGGCCAAAGGTAATTCAACTTTTAACAAGCGTTTCCGACTATTCATTCCCATTGCCGTCGCTGCTTCTATTAACGAGGTATTTATTTCTTTAATCCCGGTATAAGTGTTATGAACAATTGGCAGTAAGGCATATATGACTAACGCAATCACCGCAGGAATTTTGCCAATACCTACTAACGGTATCATTAATCCTAAAAGTGCAAGGGAAGGTATGGTTTGAAGTACAGAAGTGATACCAATGACAGGTCCTGCAAATTTCTCATGTCTTGTTAAAAAAATTCCAAGAGGAAGCGCGATGATTACTGCTATCAATAATGATATTAGGGAAATACTGATATGTTCGACAGGCGCTACAATAAGTTCGTCTTGTCTTTTTTCTATAGATTGAACAAAATGAATCATCATACTTCCTCGCTTTCATTTAAGCGTTTGGACATTAACTTGTAAAATGATGCGCGATTAATCGTTCCAATAATTTCACCGTTATTTTCAACCGGCAATTCATCTGTATATGCCAGACGGTCAACAATCGTTTTTAAGTCACATGACTTTGAAAGCGCGAATTCTGGATTCAAATCTTTGCTTGTGTCAGTCAATTGAATGATCGAGTCTAATTCGACAATCGGGTTTGAAACACGCTTTGGGGTACCAACAAATGTTTTAACAAAATCGTTAGCTGGTTGGTTGAGGATTTCTTCAGGTGTTCCGATTTGTTGAACTTCTCCATCTTTCATAACGCAAATACGTGTTGCTAGTTTCAACGCTTCATTCATATCGTGGGTGACAAATACAATCGTCTTTTGTATGTTACTATACAATTTTAAAATATCATCTTGTAACTTCGTTCTACTGATTGGATCAAGTGCAGAAAATGGCTCGTCCATCAAAATGATTTTCGGGTCACCAGCCAAAGCGCGAATGACCCCAACCCGTTGTTGTTCTCCACCCGACAATTGGTGCGGTTTTCTATTTCGATATTCATCTGGATCTAATCCAACCATATCCAATAGTTCGGTTATCCGATGTTGAATACGGGCTTTCTCCCAATTTTTAAGTTCTGGAACAATTGCAATATTCTCTTCAATCGTCATATGGGGAAAAAGTGCAATATCTTGAAGCACATAGCCTATATTCCAACGGAGTTCATTTATATCATATTCGAGAATATTTTGATTTTCGATTAGGATCTTTCCTTCAGTCATTGGCACTAATCGATTGATCATTTTCAAAGTTGTCGTTTTACCCGAACCGCTTGGACCGATAATAACGAAAAGTTCACCGGCTTGAATTTCCATATTTAAAGGCTTGACTGCATAGGAACCATGTTCATATTTCTTTGCTACATTTTCAAAACGAATCATAAAATTCTCCTTTATTCATTCATGCCTCAAGAATTTTCTTCTATTTTTACACAATCGACACGAATCGTCAAAAGAAACGGGAAGATCGTGGGTTTATATTTATAAACGATACATACATAGAGAAATACGAATAAAAGTTAATCATTTATATGTAAAAAACAAATAAAATGGGTTGAAATTGAAATACTAATGGCAGGAAGGGAGGGATATCCAATTAAAAAGGATAAAAATTTAAAAAATAGGAATGTAACAGAAGTTGGTGGAAGTTTTTATCACCCATCTTATTATCAAGGATCTACTCAGGTTGAAAAGGGACTTGCAGAAACCCATGAACAAGTTAGCGACAACTATACAACTGGTACGGTAGATCAGTTGCTCGATGAGGATAAGAGTGAGTGATAATAAATGAAGTCAATAGAGATTTGTTGACTTTTTTCTATTTCCAAAAAAACATTTGATCGACATTTGTGAGAAAAAATTATCCTACAGTAGGATCAGAAGAATAATTAAAATGATGGGCATAAGACGATCTTCCAATTATTTAATAACAGAGGAATGGGTTCCATAAATTTTCGTAGAGAAAATTTGGAACCCATATTCGTTAAAACTCTTCATAAACAGCTGGATCTTGATTTTTTCGTCTACCATCAGGACGACTAAAACTAGAGATTGTTTCCATATCTGTTTCATTTAATTCAAAGTCAAAGATCTCTATATTTTCTTTTTGTCGCTCAAAAGATGCGGATTTTGGAATCGCGATAGAACCTAGTTGGTAGTGCCAACGTAAAATGACTTGAGCAACAGTTTTATTGTACTTTTTGGCGATGGTTTGTAATGTATCATTTTCAAGTAATTCAACGCCTCGGAAAAGCGGACTCCAAGATTGAGTTTGAATATGATGTTCGGCATGCCACTTTCTTTGTTCAGCTTGATTAAAGTATGGATGGAGTTCGATTTGATTAATGCTCGGTTTGACACCGGTTGCTTTTTCTAACTGTTCAATGTGCTCCGGTAAGAAGTTACAAACTCCGATCGAACGAATAAGTCCCCATTTTTTGGCATCTATTAAAGCTTGCCAAGCTTCTATAAATTTTCCTTGTTTCGGGTTTGGCCAATGAATTAAATATAAATCATAATAATCTAAATTGGCACGGTACAGGGATTCTTGGATTGCAGTTACAGCTAGATCATATTCATGATAACGCCCTGGAAGTTTCGAAGTAATAAACAATTGTTCTCTAGGCACTGAACTGCGACGAACGGCCTCACCTACCGTACCTTCATTTTCATAGTTGTATGCAGAATCAAGTAAACGATATCCGATATCGATCGCATTTGTGATCGCACGAACCCCGTCTATTCCTTTCAATTGATATGTGCCTAAACCAATTGCAGGCAATTTTAGTCCATCATTTAGTGTAAACTCTGGAATTGAATGAACCATGAACACAACACTCCTTTCGATTATAGAATACCATAATTTGGCAATAGACGATAAGAAAGAAAATCGCAAATACGGATCGTATAGAAGCTGATTGATGTAATTTTGTACCTCTAATTAAGTCCAATCCAATCATTTTCCATACTGACAGTAGCTCATAGATTTTTTTATAAACGGGCTTTTTAAAGAGAGTTGACCGCAAATCGAGCGGAAACAGCAAAAAATTTTGTGACCGACAGCGTAAGCGCCAGGCACACGAGTCGAGGAACTCGCAAACGCGTTTGCACTCATGTAGTGGCTGAGACTATGCCATTGGCAGCGTGTTCGCCAACGTACCGAACCATTATCCCCAAAAGCGGACTTTCTGTACAGCCATAAAATTATTTACATGTCGTAATTTCCTGTCACGTCAATATTCTTAATCATCTTTAACAATAAATCCCTCGGATTTAAAAGTAGAGCTTCCATTTCAGAAGACTTGTCATTTTCCTTTAGAATATTGATTTCGTTATTTATATCCTCCATTTTTCGATCGAGTTCTGCAACTGTATCAGCCGCTTCTTTTAATTGTTTTGTTAAATGTTCTGGAATTTGTTTATTGTATTTATAATAAATTTTGTGTTCTAAACTTGCCCAAAAGTCCATTGCAATTGTTCGAATTTGCATCTCTACAAAGACACGTTCCACTCGATCAGACATAAAAACAGGGATTTTCATCACAATATGTAAGCTTTGATAGCCATTGGGTTTTGGATTTTTAATATAATCTTTCACTTCTACGACTTCGATATCCGATTGAGCTTGAATCATTTCACTGATACGGTAAATATCAGATACAAAAGAGCAGATAATACGAATTCCAGCAATATCTCGGATATTTTCTTTTATTGCTTCTAGTGAAAAGGGGATATTTTTCTTTTGAATCTTTCTTATTAAACTTTCGGCAGATTTTATTCGGGTATTTACATGTTCAATCGGATTATAATCATGAATTAAACGGAATTCATCTTTTAAAATATTTACTTTCGTACTTATTTCTTCTAAAGCAAATTTATAGACTAGACCAAACCTTGTAAATTGCTCTCGTAGATTTTCAACAAATTCTTTATTCAACACTTTTTCTGCTTGCATAGTTTATTTTTCCTTTCTCTATTAAAATAGAAAGTAAGTTTGTATTCACCTTTCAAGAGATATTATTGCATAAAAATGTGAAAAAATTATTAAGGAATCATTTCATGTATATGTCCTAGTTATAATTAATGGATGTAGAGGTAGTAAAAAAGGGTAAGAATTCGGCTATGAATTCCTACCCTAAGACAATTGGAAATCAATATGTCAATTAGTTCTTATTTCGTTGGTAAATCTTCGATACTGTCAATATCCATGTAAGTTGGAACGACAAAACCTTGTTGAGCCCCTTCAAGGTTCGGTCCAAGATCGTCGATTTGACCTTTGTACTGTTCAGCATAAGAAGCGGCACCAACTGGCAACCAAGCGATCAACATGCCGTCAATTTCACCATTCGCTAGACTTTCAAAGGCAATTCCCATATCAAGTGGTGTTAATTCAACATTGTAGCCTAATTCTTCCAAAATAAGTGCGACGACATTGGTTGATGCAATTTCTGTTTCATAATTTGTATAAGCTAGCTTGATCGTCTCGTTATGAACCGGCTTAATTCCTTCTATCCACTTATTGACACGATCTCGATTTTTTTCAATCCATTCAAGAGCGGCATCACGTGGTTCGACACTTTCATCTTTTCCAAATTTCGACATAACTTCATTCATATCATCTACTTCCCAGTAGAAGTTATCTAAAAATTGATAAGCGGAAGGATGATCATCTTTTAACCCTAATCGAACCATTGTATGTATATTTTCAGAAGCACCAAGGGTTCCTTT
>CADBNU010000314.1 GCA_902796085.1 Heyndrickxia coagulans | reverse complement strand
AATTGTTTGACCTTTCTGTACACAAATGAAGACTGCCCTCTTTGGAGGACAGCCAGTCATGGCATATTTTTGTTGTATATCGGATATGAAAGAGATACTTACTGTTTACTGTTGTTCATCAGCTGTTCTTGTGCAATCTCAATTGCTCGTTTCACCATGTTTCCGGCATCTTTTGCTCGAATACCGCCCCAGCCTTCTTTTTGAACAACATCGTAAAACCCAAGCTCTTTTGCCAGTTCAATTTTCATTTTTTCTGACATAATGCCTCTTCTTCCCAATTAAACAACGCCTCCCTTGCCATGACTATCTTTAGTTTTCACTTCACCTTAATATTCATTCAAGGGAAAACAAAAAAAGAAATTTTATTCAAATAAACATAACCCCATATCCATCAAGAATTTTCTATAACAATGTTAACTGATGACAAAAAAAATACCCGTATCAATAGATACCGGTAAAATTACCAAATATTATGGTTTACTACAATTTTTATTAAACTAATTCTTGCTTATCTTCGTAAAAAGTAAGTTGTACAGTTTCTGTTAAAACATCAGCATAACTGTAAGAAACACGTTCGAAGGAATTCTCATCTTGATCTAATTCAATTACAAACACAGCTGGATAAGTTTCAGCGAGAACACCTGTTCGTTCAATTGTTTTTTTACGACCTCCATTCGCTCGTAACAAGAGGCGCTTTCCTAAATTACAATCAAGATTTTTTTTAATTTCAGACAATGTTTTTGGCATAACTTCTACACCTCACTATAAATTAGTATAGCAAATTAATAAAAATGTGTCAATGGTAAAATAATAAATTATATCAGGGATAAAAAATGTTTGTCAACAAAAATTTGATTTATTTTTAATACTTTTATTCACAGTTTTTAGGCTTTCCCATTTAAAACAAATTATGTATATACATCACTAAGTGTTTTCAAAGGATTGATAAAAAAGTTAACGATGGAACGTTAACTTTTTAAATCTAGTCTCTTTTTATTCCCTTTCACCATAATTTGGGTGGTAAGGCATTCCTAATCGAAGTACACCCTTTGTTTCTATACCACCTATTCCTTTTTCACCAGTAATCGTATTTCGTAGGATATCCCAAACATTAATTTGTTCAGTAAACGGTGTAAAACTTAATTTTGAAACAATATAAACCGGATCCAAGGCATGGATATTTACCCTAAGGGGTGAACTAGCAAAGTTGGCACCAGCATTAATTAATGACTCGAAATGGGATTGACAGGCGCCTGCAAAAATAATTAATTGATCTAAATTCGGATATTTCTTTCTCACTTCTTGAACTGTCAGCACAAAGTCTTTTGAATGTCGATAAGCACGAATATCATTTTGCTTCCCCTTTTGTTTTGAATACGAGTCATGACCAGTAATAACTAATATATCTGGGCGAACTTGATCGACAAGCAACGGTACTTGAAAAGGCATTTCTTTTTCTTCACAAAACGTTCCATAAACAGGAACTCCTAATTTTTTATATAAAGCAAGACATTTCTTTAAGTAATTGGAATCTCCATCCACATGTAGAACCTTCCCTGGCAATTGGAAAAGTTTCAGGTCAGACTGATATCCTGAAGTCGTTTCATATTCCTTCTTTTCTCTTATGCTTTGGAAGTCTTGCCGAAATAAATAATTTGATTGTTCTTCCATTTGTCTATAAGGAGCTAGTATACGATTTTTTGTTTGTTGATCTAAAATGGTTAAATCACCGATCGGAGCATCTGCAATCAAACGAATATCTTCCCCATATAGTAAGGCAAACATTTCTCCATTGTGCTTATATAACCGAATGACCCGAAAGGGAATGTCACAATGATACGACTTTCTCCCTACAATTTGATTAATTTGAATATCCATTACATTCACCTCTAGATTAAGTTCACAGGCTTTTATAGGCTATGCAAATAGACAAAAATTGGTGAAAGTAAAAAAGTAGAGGGAAATACAAAAAAGGTTTGGTTCCTTTTCATACTAAAAAGGACCAAACCTGTATTCTCTACTTAAAATTGTCATACAAAACATCACTTAATTTAGCAAATTCCTCAATTGTTAACGTTTCTCCCCTTCTTTTCGGATCAATTTCTGCCAAATTTAAACAAGCAAGTATTAATTCTTTCTTCTCTTTTCCTTGTTCAAACGAGTTTGTTAAATTATTCAAAATTGTCTTTCTCCGTTGACCAAAACTTGATTTAATAACTTTAAAGAAAAAAGACTCATCCTTTACTTCTACAATTGGCTTTTCACGTTTACGCAACCGAACAACCACTGAGTCAACATTAGGTTGTGGGATGAACACCGTTTTCGGCACATGCAAGACGATTTCTGCAGTTGTAAAATATTGAATAGCAAGAGTTAGAGAACCATAATTTTTTGTACCTGGCTTTGCTACAATGCGGTCACCTACTTCTTTTTGCATCATAACGACCATATTTTTAAACGGTAATTTATCCTCTAAACACTTCATAATAATCGGGGTTGTAATATAGTAAGGCAAATTGGCAACAATTGAAATCTCCTGGTCATCTGAAAAATAATCTCTGAGTACTTGATTTACATTTGCCTTTAAAAAGTCTTGATGAATAATCGATACATGAGGATATGGAGATAATGTATCCTTAAGCACAGGAATCAACCGATGATCGATTTCAAAAGCGATTACTTTCTTACATACTTTTGCCAGTTGTTCCGTTAACGCCCCAATTCCAGGTCCAATTTCAACTGCTCCACTCATCTCGGTTAGTTCAGCATTTTTAACGATTTTTCGTAAAATATTCGTATCAATTAAGAAGTTTTGTCCTAAAGATTTTTTAAATGTAAATCCATACTTATCTAGTACTGCTTTTGTTCGAACTGGTGTAGCAATATCCTTATCCATTTATTTGTTCCTCCTGAAAAATCTGTTCCATCGCTTGCATAAAGGTTTCCCGTGAAATTTGGAACATTTGCAAACGTTTAAGTAATTGTTTACCGTTTGTATAGCCAATATTTAAAATTTCCCCTAGTTTTTCTCTTCTTGTTTTGGCATTTGGATCTCCAATCAATCTGTAATATATTAAATCTTGTTTTGTTATTATTTCTAAAGGTTCAGTTTCCATAAGATGAGCACCCTTTAGCGCTTTTCGAATGTCTTCTGGTTTTGCATGTTCAACGCCAATTTTCTTCCCATTTTTCTGCTTTGCAAGTTCCTTCGGCAAGAATGCATGCTTACAATTCGGTACCTTTTCAATAATCTTTTTGCGTATTTTTTCACCAGGAAAATCTGGATCAGTAAAAATAATGACACCACGCACTTCAGCAGCTAATTTTATTTGTTCTATTATCTTTTGATCAATAGCAGATCCATTCGTTTCAATTGTATCAGCTTCCACTGCCCTCTTTATGGCAACTGTATCATCTTTTCCTTCAACAACGATAATTTCTTTAATTTTCATTTTTTCCTCCAAAATGTGAAACCTTATATTTGTCATTTACGTCAAATTATATAGAAATAAACAAACTGATCATCGTTAGTTTCTCTTTTATACACTTTTCTTATTATCCAATGGATATAGAGAAAAGTAAAATGCAGAGAAAAAATTTCTCTGCATTTTAAAGAATTTCTTACCAGCAATTACTTTAATATTTTTATTTTTACTTTCTTTCGTCCCCAGCTGTAAGCTTCTGATTTAGAAGGAAAGAAAACATCGATTTTATGACCATTAATGTTTCCACCTGTATCTGCCGCTATTGCATAGCCATAGCCTTCAACCCACACTTTTGCACCTAGTGGAATAACGTTCGGATCTACAGCTATAATTTTTGCATTTGGGTTAGAACGAAGATCAAAGCCTGTTGCTGTTTTTCCAGAACATCCATTACAGTTTGCTGTATAGGCCGTAGCCTCCACAAAAAATTCTTTACTTGATGCTTCTCCCCGGGATACAGATACAGGTTCAACTTTTTTCGTACCTACAGCTACAATTTGGTCTTTTGCTGCTTCAACCACTTCTTCAGATACAAGTGTTTTGGAAACTTCTTCCCCATTTTCTAAAACAACTTCGTATGTTTTTTTCACACGACCTTCCTTACCTT
>CADBNU010000313.1 GCA_902796085.1 Heyndrickxia coagulans | reverse complement strand
GACTGGAATTCCAGTTACAAAATTAGTGGAAGGTGAACGGGAAAAATTATTGCGTTTAAAAGATACTCTCCATGAAAGAGTCGTTGGTCAAGATGAAGCGGTGAAACTCGTAACAGAAGCTGTATGGCGTGCACGTGCTGGCATTAAAGATCCTTACCGTCCAATCGGTTCCTTCATTTTCCTTGGTCCAACTGGAGTAGGGAAAACGGAGCTTGCAAAAGCATTGGCCGCACAATTATTTGATTCAGAAGATCATTTTATTCGCATTGATATGAGCGAATATATGGAAAAACATAGTGTATCACGATTAGTTGGTGCACCTCCAGGGTATGTTGGCTATGAAGAGGGCGGACAATTGACAGAAGCGGTACGTCGCAATCCATATTCTGTTATTTTATTAGATGAAATTGAAAAAGCCCATCCAGATGTGGCGAATATTTTGCTTCAAATTTTAGATGATGGTCGGATTACGGATAGCCAAGGGCGTCTTGTAAACTTTACGAATACGGTTATCATTATGACATCCAATATAGGTTCTCAGTATTTATTGGAAGCAGGCTCTCATGTTGACGAAGAGGTTGAAAATGTTGTAATGAGAGAACTTCGAAAACATTTCAAGCCAGAATTGTTAAACCGGATAGACGATATTATTTTATTCCATGCATTGACGGATGAACACTTTACTACAATCGCCTGGAAATACATTAAACAATTGCAACAACGAGTAGCTGAAAATGAAATTACGCTAATCGTGGATGATGAAGTGGTAAATTGGGTTGTAGAAAACGGTATTGACCCACAATTTGGTGCAAGACCATTAAAACGATTTGTGCAACGACATGTTGAAACGGCTGTGGCAAGAGAGTTGTTAAAGGGAGAAATTCTTCCAGGCGAGATGATGAGGGTTTCATTACTAGAAGGTCAATTAGTAGTAGCAAAAGGTGAATGAAGTACGTGTGAAAACGGCTAGAGCTCTTTTTGCTCAGCCGTTTTTTTAAAATAGGCGAAAATAAAATGGATTTTGATTAATAAAGCAAATCTAAGCTTCTCATTTTGATTGTTTGGCTAATAAGTTCTTAAGTTTGACTAATATCTTCCTCAGGTTGACTAATATCAGTTCGAGTTGGTTAATAAAGCAAATCATAGTTCCCTCATTTTATTTGCTTGGCTAATAAGTTCTTAAGTTTGACTAATATCTTCCTGAGGTTGACTAATATCAGTTCGATTTTGACTAATAAAGCAAATCACAGTTCTCCCATTTTGTTTGCTTGGCTAATAAATTCCACAGATTGACTAATATCTTCCTTAGGTTGACTAATATCAGTTCAATTTTGACTAATAAAGTAAATCTCTGTCCCCCCATTTTGTTTGCTTGGCTAATAAGTTCCAAAGAATGACTAATATCTTCCCCAAGTTGACTATTATCAGTTCGATTTTGACTAATAAAGTAAATCGCAGCCTCTCATTTTGATTGTTTGACTAATAAGTTCCATAGAATGTCTAATATCCACTTCAGGTTGACTATTATGAGTTCGATATTGACCAATATACTCAAATCTTGGAAGTATCCACCTGTTTATCTATTCCTTGGCTATTATGTTCAAGCGAATACCTATACCGATAATTGCATAAATTAATAGTTAGAAAAATAAAAAACGAATGGGAAAGTTAGGAGTCCCATTCGTTAATTTTTTTGTGCTTGTCAAAGCTGTTGAATAGATTATTGTTGATCTGCTTTAAGTTCTTTTGGAGATTCGCTAGGAATAATCGCAGCTACAACCCAAACGAGTACTGTGAAAATAACAGCAACTACTAAAGTTGTAACAAAGTCAAAAACTGTAATTCCTAAAATAGAACCAACTACGTAGCTTAACATAGAAATTAATAAAATTCCCCAAATGAATGACATAATATATTGCATTTCGTTTCACCTCTATCGAACTTTAATTACTAATATATACTTTGCTCATCTTAATAATCATAACATAGTACGACAAAAATGAACAATAAACTTTTCGTAGAAACAAATTTTTCTGTTGTGAATTTCATTATTATGGTCTATAATTAAGACCAACTACTAATCGTAAGTATTAAATTGGGGGTTAAATACCATGAATGCAGGAATTCTAGGATTAGGAAAATATGTTCCTGAAAAGATTGTCACAAATTTTGATTTAGAGAAAGTTTTAGATACAAATGATGAATGGATTCGTACGCGTACAGGAATTCAAGAAAGAAGAATTGCTCGTGAAGATGAAGATTCCTCAGATATGGCATTTGAAGCGGCAAAAGAAGCTCTTGAAAACTCTGGAATTTCACCAGAACAGATTGGATTGATTTTAGTAGCAACGGTTACGCCGGACCGAGCTTTTCCAAGCGTTGCATGTCAACTTCAAGAACGATTAGGAGCTAGCAATGCGGCTGCAATGGACATTTCAGCTGCCTGCTCTGGGTTTATTTATGCCCTTGCAACAGCGAAATTGTATGTAGAAAGCAACAGCTATGACTATGTATTAGTTGTTGGTGTTGAAAAATTATCAAAAATCACGGATTGGAAAGACCGCAATACAGCTGTCCTTTTTGGCGACGGTGCAAGTGCTGCTATCGTTGGTAAAGTATCTGAAGGAAGAGGGATTTTGGCCTTTGAATTAGGCGCTGATGGCACTGGCGGAAAATACTTG
>CADBNU010000312.1 GCA_902796085.1 Heyndrickxia coagulans | reverse complement strand
CCGCGTATGTTATTTTCCCTAGAGCCAAATCCATACTGTGAATATAAATTTGTTCAGATTTCGAATAGTCATGGTTTATTTTTAATGATTGATCTTCATCCGAAAGAGGCTCTAAGATATGACACCTTTTCGAAAATGCTTGGAAGCGTTGAGAAATGGCATTAAAATGAATACCATCCGGATTGGCAGTTAGACCTTTTGCCGTAACAAAATAACAATTTGGCTGCTCATAAGCAAATCGACGTAATTGTTCGTTGATTTTTTGAAACTCTGGTGAGTGCTTTCCGAAACCTGTTTTCCCTAGAAACTCACCAAGCTCACCAATAATTAATGGGACATCTTGAAGATCAGACGATTGAGTGGAATTTAATGTACTAACGAAGCAGGTTTATTATTTCATTTACTTTTATTTCTTTATAATGTAAAATATTGATTGATTAATCAATCAATAAATATAAAGGATGAATCTTAAATGTCAAGCGAAGATCAAAAGAGAACGATTGAACAAAAGAAAGAAAAAGTATTAGAGTCTGCGATTAAACGTTTTTCAAAAAAAGGTTATGATGCCACTACTATAAGTGAAATTGCAAAAGATGCAAATGTAAGTTTTGGTCTCGTTTCCACATATTATGGAAATAAAGAAGAACTTTTTACAGTATGTGTTACAAAACCTGCTGAAACATACTTAGAAGAAATGTTGAAGTTTAATACACAACCTGCCATATTCAAGACTGAAATCTCACAAATGATTAAAAATCATATCAAAATAATTTATAATCGGAAAGACTATTTACGACTACTGGTTCAAGTGAATAGTCAATATGAGCGTTTTCCTAAAGCCTTTCAAGTAGCAAATTTGTATACACAAAAACTAACGAAAAAAATTGAGTTACTCATCCGCAATGGACAGATGGCAGATCAATTGGCTTCAGGAAATACAGAAAAAATTGCGATAGCCTATGTAAGTTTGTTATTTGGTTTACGATTATCTTATGCAGACGATCCTACATCAGAAGATTGGAACCAGTTTGCAGAAATTGCATTACGATTATTTGGCCCTAAATAATGGGGCCTTTTATTTCTGATTATTTTTGATTGATTAATCAATCAAAAATAACTACGGTCAATTCATATAACTTGGGGGGAGTTTATGAAGCAAATATTCAAATTTAACAAAACTATCCAGTCTCGAATGATTCTAAACTTTTTTCAAGTAGTCGGTTCAGCTATGGTAATGCCTTATTCCGTTGTATACTTTTCAAATAAAATCAGTGCTGCATTAACCACTGCTACTATTCTTTTAGTTGGCGTTTTTAGTTTATTAGGATATTTAATTGGAGGTAGATGTTCAGATCATATCGGGAGGAAGAAAGTTATCATAGTTAGTGAGTTAGTTTCAGGAATTAGTTTTATTTTAATCAGTTATTTTGATTCTTTCTTTCATTTCTATGCAATTCCCATAATACTTTCATTTATGACAATATATTTTTTTGAAAGTGCTGCTAATCCTGCCTATTCTGCACTAATCATTGATGCCAGTGATGAGAATAATAGAAGTATCATATACACATATTTTATGTGGATTTCTAATGTGGCATTTGCGATTGGAAGTATTTTAGGTGGATTCTTTTTTGAAAAGTATTCTCCTCTTTTATTTTTTTTAGTAGGAGCATCATCTATTCTTTCGGCTTTTTGTACTTGCTATTTTATAAAAGATACGTATATACAGCAAAGTAAAATCGTGCAAAATACAATTGAAAAAGATGTAGATCTTAAAAAGGAACCGTTTAAGATGATGAGGTTATTCGCTTCTAGAGTTTTTGTTTTATTATGTATAGGCAATCTACTAATAAATCTATTAAGTGAACAATTTCCCAATTACTTATCCATAAGAATCGTTTCAAATTATCCATTTGGAGATATTACGGGGTATCATATGATTGGCTATTTACACGTAGTAGATACAGTAATTACAGTTTTTGCAGTTGGGGTCATTTTGAAATCTACATCTAGTTTATCTGAAAAAGGGAAAATGATTTTAGGGTTACTACTGTTTATCCTAGGATATATTTGTTTAAGTTACTTTTTACAGCCGATTTTTTTACTATTTGGAATGGCCCTCATATCTATTGGGAGATTAATCTATTACCCAACTTTACAATCTATTACCGCAAAAATTATACCTGAAGAAACGAGAGGAACCCATCTATCAATTTTAGGATTATTAGCGGCGTTGGGGGGCATATTATCTAGTTTGTTTATATTAGGAATGGAATATATTACTGAAATGGGTATCACCACAATTTTTATCTGTTTAGGGACTTGTATTATTTTTAATTATGTTTCAGTTTATAGATTTATAAAAAAGGAGTATGAAAAGGAATAATTCAGCTACTAATGAAATTTTTAAAGAAAGAATAAAGTGGTTTGTGAAAAGATGATTAAAATCTATAGTTAAAACAAGTATAAATAGAAGAAATAAAAGTATCGTAATGTTCACTCCATATTTTATTTTAAACAGCATTTTCACAGCTGAATAAAATAAAT
>CADBNU010000311.1 GCA_902796085.1 Heyndrickxia coagulans | reverse complement strand
ATTTCCTAAAAGAATAACGAAAGGGGGTGATTCCTGCTACACCAACAATAATTAGTAATCCTTTTACTAATTCCTAAATATTGTTGAGTTAGGATTCTGACCCCCGATTATTTTAGGATATTTAATTAAAAATAATTTAATGGGTTTTGTAGTTTATTGTTTTGATAAACTTCAAAATGTAAATGAATTCCAGTAGAATTCCCTGTACTTCCCATTATTCCTATTTTACTACCTTTTTGTACTGTTTGACCAACGGAAACATCAATAGAAGAAAGATGAGCATATAATGTTCTCATTCCATTATTATGGTCAATAACTACTTTATTTCCATAACCTCCATCCTCTCCTGCAAATACAACCGTACCGTTATCTGCAGCAAGAATGGAACGATCGGATGGTCGGGCAATGTCAATTCCTTTATGCATTTTTCCCCAACGATAACCTTGTTTACTTGATATATAACCGCCTTTTGTCGGCCAAATTAATTCCCCTGTACCTTTTGATGGAATTTCCTTGGTTCCGATACGAATGACTTCAGTCACGGGTTCCTTGACTATCGTTTCTTGCACAACCTCTTTAGAAACTTGTTTACCATTCTTTTCACTAACTTTATAAATTCGCTTTCTCTCTCCATCAGATCCGTTTTCAACAACTTTCGATTCACCTTTATACATTGCATCATCTTCAATATACTTTGTTTCGTAAGGAACCGGTTCTGTTGCTCTAACTTCTTTTTGCACGATCACGTCCAAATATGGTTGATTTACAGTAACGACTAGTTCATCGCCAATTTGAAGGGGGGTATCCTCATTCACTTTCGGATTTAAATCTAGAAGTTCCTTTAGCTTTAAACCATGTTTAGCCGCAATCGTACTTAAAACGTCACCTTTTTGAACGGTATATTTTTCTTCTGATACCGAACCCTTTTGTAGTAATTGAACTGTTTCATCAACTGTCATTACCTTTTCAGGTGCAACACTTTCCATTGAAACAGTCACATTTTTTGATATCTTCACATCTACTATTCGAGACGCATCTAGATTAGAAGAATGCTCTAACTTTTCTGGTTCTTGATCAGATACATAATTAAATTTAACCATTTGTAATACTTTTTCAAGTTTCTTCTCATCTTCCAAATACGCAATAATTTTACCGTTTATTTTTAAAGCAACTGCATTTACGTCTAACTCATACTTGGAATTTAAGTATGATAGTACTTCTTCTTCATTCACTTCAGCATTTTGAAAACTCCGTTGTGGTTTAATCACCAATTCATCTGTATTATAATCAAAATCATGGTTTTTATAGTGCTTTTCAATTTCCAATATCTTTTCCTGTATTTGTTTGTCTACTTTTGATTTATCTGAAACAGCACCTATATATAAGTTACCATCATATACATGGTAAATTGTTTTATCATTTATATTTTCAGCCGCTATTGCTGTTGCATTTGCAGAAATAGAAGAAATAATAAATATAGTTACTACTGATTTTCTTAAGGTTAGCTTGGAATTTAGGCGGACTCTCTCGGTTTGCTCGGTCATTTTTGACCAATATTCTTTTAGTTTAAAACTCATGAAGTTTCCTCCTAAATTGATTACTCTACTAATATAGTAATTCGAAATCTAAGGATACTTTATCATAATTATGATTGAAAGAGTCCAAACGTCTTTGAATTGTAAACGAAATGTATTATTTAAGGAAATTATTTGAAATAAATGCCTATACTTGGATACAAATATCATTGCATTGTTTTTTGAAGGACTTAAAGTTTTATTTTTGTATCTATTACCATTTAAAAAAGTAGTTTTGACTAAATAAAAAGCAATGGTCATCATCGACCGATTGCTTTTATCTTTTATGCACCTGGTGGAATGTCTGCATCATCATATCTTCTCTCTAAATTTACAAATTTACTATACTCTTTTGCGAAGGCAAGTTGAACTGTTCCTACAGGACCATTCCTTTGTTTTGCAATAATGATTTCAATAATATTTTTGTTTTCCGTTTCTTTATCATAGTAATCATCTCGATAAAGGAATGCAACAATATCAGCATCTTGCTCAATACTTCCTGATTCACGGATATCTGACATCATTGGACGTTTATCTTGTCGTTGTTCAACACTTCGTGATAACTGTGACAAGGCAATCACTGGAACCTCCAATTCACGAGCCAGCGCTTTTAAAGAACGTGAAATCTCCGAAACTTCTTGTTGACGGTTATCCGCTTTTCCATCACCTTGAATTAATTGTAAGTAGTCAATTAAAATCATCCCTAATCCACGTTCTTGTTTTAGCCGTCGACATTTTGCCCGCATTTCAGCAATACGAATTCCTGGTGTATCATCAATATATATTTGCGCATTGGATAAGCTTCCCATTGCCATGGTTAACTTTTTCCAATCTTCATCTGACAAATCTCCAGTACGCAAATTTTGAGCATTGATATTCCCTTCTGAACTAAGCATACGCATAACAAGTTGTTCTGCCCCCATCTCAAGAGAGAATATCGCAACTACTTCATCCGTTTTTGTCGCAACATTTTGGGCAATATTTAATGCAAAGGCTGTTTTACCGACGGAAGGACGGGCTGCCACGATAATTAAATCGTTTCTTTGAAAACCAGCTGTCATTCGATCCAATTCAGTAAAACCAGTAGGAATCCCAGTTATATCCCCTTGTCTATTTGCTAGTTTTTCAATATTATCATACGCTTCGACTAAAACGTCTTTAATACTTATAAAGGAACCCGCACTTTTCCTCCCTGATACCTCCATGATTTTCTTTTCAGCTTCTGAAAGTAAACTTTCCACTTCATCTTCACGGGAGTATCCCTCTTGGGCAATTTCTGTAGCTGTACGAATGAGTCGACGTAAAAGGGACTTTTCTTCAACAATGCGCGCATAATATTCTACATTAGCTGCTGTTGGAACAGCATTAGCTAACTCCATTAAGTAGGAAACACCGCCAATATTTTCTAGTTGTTCTGTTGCAGCAAGTTCCTCGGTTACCGTAACAACGTCAATGGCTTTCCCTTGGTCGCTTAGTTTTAACATTGCTGAAAAGATTTTTTGATGAGAACTCCGATAAAAATCTTCAGGAATTAAAAATTCCGAAGCTACCGTTAAACTTTCCGGTTCAATAAAAATCGCACCTAAAACCGCTTGTTCCGCTTCAATATTTTGAGGAGGAGTTCGGTCTATTAACAAATCATTCATTCGCATCCAAACCTCCAACAATCACTCATAAAAGGTTGATCTATTATTAATTCAAACTATGATCCTACATTTAAGAAAATGATCTTTTTCTAGCAAAAGAAAAAGGCTAACTCAAACGCTTGAAAATCTATCAATAATGATTTTCGTGGCTTTGAGCAAGCCTTTCGTTTTCTCCTTTTTTATTCTATCATGAACCGAATTGGTTTACGATGGTAATATTTTCGGTTATTTTTCTTCTACAACATGAACTGCAAGTGTTGCCGTTACTTCTGGATGCAACTTAATATCCACGCGAGTTACTCCAAGTGAACGGATCGCATCTTCCATTTCAATTTTTCGTTTATCTACTTTTATATTATGCTGTTTTAACAATTGTTCAGCAATTTGTTTTGAGGTGATGGATCCGAATAAACGACCACCTTCACCAGACTTTGCAGAAATTTCAACTTGAATATTGGCTAACTTTTCCTGCAATTGTTTCGCTTCTTCTAATTCTTGTTGTGCTTGCTGAGCTGCTTTTTTCTTTTGCGCTTCTAATTTCTTTAAGTTTGCGGGTGTTGCTTCAACAGCATACCCATTTTTTATTAAAAAGTTATGGGCATAGCCATCGGCTACATTTTTTATTTCCCCTTTTTTTCCTTTTCCTTTTACATCTTTTATAAATATAACTTTCATTCCTCATTACCTCCTTCTAAATACTTATCAATAACTTCCTTTAATCGTTGTTCAGCATCTTCTATAGAAGTTTCATAAAGTTGTGTTGCAGCATTTGTTAAATGACCGCCACCTTCAAGCCCTTCCATGATTAACTGAACATTTATATTTCCTAGCGATCTTGCACTAATTCCTATCGAATCATCTGGCCGCCTTGATATGACAAAGGCTGCCTCAACATTCTCCATTGTTAAAAGAATATCAGCTGTTTGTGCAATTAACACTTGACTAAGAACTTCATCTGATTCTCCCTTTGTTATAGCAATACCGTTATGATAGAATTCAACCTTTTCAATAAGTTTAGCACGCTTAATATACGTATCGACATCTTCTTTTAAAAATTTTTGAACTAAAACGGTATCCGCACCTTTAGAACGTAAAAAGGATGCTGCATCAAAGGTTCTTGAACCTGTCCGTAACGTAAAGCTTTTTGTATCGACAATGATACCAGCAAGAAGTGCAGTTGCTTCTAGTATATCAATTTTTTTAAAGGGTTGATATTCTAACAACTCAGTTACTAACTCGGACGTTGATGAAGCATAAGGTTCCATGTAAACAAGTAATGGATTATGAACAAATTCTTCACTACGTCTATGATGGTCAATGACTACTGTACGTTCAATTTGGTCAACTAACCGTTCTTCAATGACAAGGGATGGTTTATGGGTATCCACTATAATGAGTAAAGCATTGTCCATATTCAAATCTAATGCTTCAGATGGTGAAATAAAATGTTTATAAATATCAGTTTTTGCTTTTACTTCATCTAATAGTTTCTGTACACCTGAATCTACTTCCTGTTCATTTAGTATAACATAAGTTTCCTTTTTATATATTTGCGCAATTTTTAATATACCAATGGATGAACCTATTGCATCCATATCAGGATATTTATGTCCCATTATAAAAATCTGACTACTTTCTTGAATTAATTCTCCTAATGCATGGGAAATAACACGAGCACGAACCCTAGTACGTTTTTCCATTGGATTTGTTTTTCCACCGAAAAATTTGACACGACCGTTTGTTAGTTTTATAGCAACTTGGTCGCCCCCCCGGCCTAATGCTAAATCTAAACTTGATTGTGCAGAGGCACCAATATCTGGTAAAGATGAGAGACCAACACCAACTCCAATACTTAGTGTTAAAGGAATATTATTTCTCACAATCGACTCTCTCACCTTATCTAATATAGAAAACTTATCTTTTTCTAATTCATGTAATATCTTCTCATTAAAAAAGGCAATATAACGATCTGAATTCACCCGTTTTAGATAAATCCCAAAATGATTGGCCCATTCATTTAATAATGAAGTTACCCGACTATTTAAATTACCTCTTTCACGATCATCCATAGCTTGGGTGATTTCATCATAATTATCTAAATAAACAATGGAAATCACTGGCTTTTCATCTTTATATTTTTTCTCAATAAGGGCTTGTTCTGTAATATCAAAAAAATAAAGTAATTTCTCTTCTTTCTTATAAATCATTTGATATTGATGGTCATTTAACGTTACTTTTTCATTTTCTATCTCTTGTTTAATAACCGGAATAAGAACATCTGCTACATCATATAATGAACGTCCGATAAGTGAATCTTCGTTTAAACAGGATGCCATATAAGGATTGGCCCATTCAATAATGTAATCATCATTAATTAAGAGAATACCAATTGGCATTTGTAAAAGGGCTTCTTCGCCTACTTTTTTTACCCGATAAGATAATAATGATATATATTTTTCAGCTTCACTTTGAAAAACTGCATCGGCTTTTATTAATAAATAATAAAAACTAATGATGACAAGGATATGGATGATGGCTAACCACCAATTGTAAAAGACACATATAATACTCAGGATCATCATAATAACTAAGAAGGTTATTAAAATTCTTTGAATCCTTCTCTTTTTTAAAAAGATTGGCATATGTTCCAACTCCTAAATAATATGAAAAGAATGATCAGCTTTTCTTTTTTATCCTTTGGCGTAAATCAAACCCTAAATCTATAATCCCTAATATTCTTGCCAATGTATTAAATAAGGGACTAATAATGATCAAGATGGTCCCAATAATCGGCCAAATTCTTTTTACCCCTTTTTCAAAGGATAAATAAAATAAAAATGAAATCCCTTGTATGACAAATAGAAATTGCAAGATAAAAAGGAGATTAGCAAATACATTATATAAAAATTCCCCCTTATCTGCAGGTATAAATAGGGATATAAGAATGGCAATTAAATAATACCATATTAAACTTCTCGGTAACTTAAGATTTCTAAATGGTTTAGCTTTTGGAACATGAAATCCTAATCGTTTTAAAATAGGATAGGATATCGATTGAATAAGAAATACGATGATTCCCGATGTTAAGATAAACATTGAAGGAATTAACGTAATAATTTGCTGCTCTAATAAAGAAAAAGAATCTTCAAAAACCGAAACATCTTGTCCAGTTTCTTCCATCATTGCCAATGTTTGTTCAAAAGTAGCTTTTGTCAATTCAATTGCTTCTGTAATAAAGTTTATTTTAAATAATAGAATTGAAAAGACATATAGAAGTACTGTACAAGTTAAAAAAGTTAATGTTGTTGCGGAGTATGTAATAAAACGATCTCTTTTTTCATGTAAACACCAACCAAATACAATCCCAACAAGTCCATATAAAAATGTTACGGGTAGTGCCACTAGATTACCGACAATCAATGTTAGTGTAACCGCACCTATGAAAAAGAAAAGCCCATTTTTCCAATTATACTTAGCTGTATAATAGGTAAAAGGCAAAGCCAATACAAATGCGATAACCATCCAAAAAAGCGGTAGATATAGAAAAAGAATGAGTAAAATGACATATACAGCTAGTAAAATGGCTCCTTCTTTAAGCTTATTTGTTTGCACATGAACACCTCTGTTAATACATAATCTTTTTTATGAAATCGTATGCTTATTATAAACCATAAATTTATTTTAACGATTATTAAACGATGCTTCAACTTTTCAAACATTTAATCACGTTTATTAGCATATCAAGAAAAAAGGCATCTATTCTCTAGTCCTACTTAAAAGCAAAATAAAATATTGTGTTTTCAGATTATTATTCCAAAGGGATGAGTGCTTATTTCCCATTATTCCTGTTAAAAAATTAGAACTTCCGTTTTTTGGAAGTTCTGTTAGTAGTAACATATTCTTCAACTAACGCACCCATTACTCAAGTATAAATCTTCACATTCTACCATATGAGTAATCTTTTTTAATCCCATATTCTTTTAAAAGTTACCTGATTACCTTCTTTACTTAAGAGAAATACATCAGGATTACTAAGTCTTTCCCAATTATCGAATCCAAAATCTTTATTATAAAACATGAAAAGCAAGGACATTAAATTGCCATGTGTAACTACGACTGTATGATCATTGTTTCTGCTAAAGATCTCTTCTACAACCTCAACAATTCGGTTCATCGCTTCTCTGCTGGACTCTCCACCTTCATATTTCAATTCTATATCTTCAAAAGTATTTCGAAGTTTTTCAAACCAATCAGAAAGATTATTAGTGCTAAGAATACGTTCTGTCAATCTCCTATCGATCTCAACATCTAAACCTAATCTTTTTGCGAGCGGTTGAATAGATTCAATGGCACGTTTATACGGACTTGCGATAATTTGGTCGATTTTAATGTTGGAAAAAAACTCACATAATTCAAATGCTTGGTTAAATCCTTTATCAGTGAGTTGGGCATCAGGTGATTGTCCTACTGCTTCACAATGCCTAACCACATATATTTTCTTCAACATAAACCACCACCCCAATACTAATTATGATTTTGAAATCAACGTTTCGGCATGTCTGAAGTCCTACCTTAAATAAATCGGTGATTTTGGATGATTTACGATTTCTTCAGTCGTTAATCAAAAACATTTCCCCATTAATACATGGAATACCACTTGTTTAATTTTTCAGACTACTCATAATATAACACAAAAAAATTGGAATGTATCTTTATGTAAGAAATATTTCGAATAACGCACCGCTTTATATAATAAAAAAAGCAGTCCGGAGATTAATCTCCAAACTGCTTTTTCTTGTAATTATTTATCTTCTGCAACATATGGTAATAATGCTACTT
>CADBNU010000310.1 GCA_902796085.1 Heyndrickxia coagulans | reverse complement strand
GTGTATCCCTTCGTTGCAGGTGGTTCACCTGTAGCAAGACCGACTTCCCTCTGGGCCATGGCAACACGTGTTACGGAATCCATCATCAACATAACATTTAATCCTTTATTTCTGAAATACTCCGCAATGGCCGTTGCCGTATATGCTCCTTTAATCCGCATTAAAGCCGGTTGATCACTCGTAGCAGCTACTACTATTGAACGATTCAGACCCAATTCACCTAAATCACGTTCAATAAACTCACGAACTTCTCTTCCACGTTCTCCAATCAATGCGATGACATTTAAATCAGCTTTCGTATTACGGGCAATCATCCCCAAAAGCGTGCTTTTTCCAACACCACTGCCTGCAAATATACCAACTCTTTGTCCCTTTCCTATTGTTAAAAGACTATCAATAGATCGAACACCTATTTCTAATATTTCATGAATCGGTGGTCGACTTAATGGATTAGGAGGAGCATGTTCGATTGGCCATCGTTGTAATGCTTCAGGTAAGGGACTACCATCCATTGGGTTTCCTAGCGGATCGATGACTTTTCCAATTAAAGCATCGCCTACTTTTATTTCTAAAGAACGTCCTGTACCTTCAACAATCCAACCGGGGGCAATGTCATGGACTTCATTGTATGGCATAATTAATACATTGTTATTTTTAAAGCCGACAACCTCACCAATGATCCTTTTTTTGTACCCATTTTTCGGATAAATATAGCAAACATCACCTATGGAACTTCTTGGTCCCTTTGCTTCGATCATGATCCCTATAACTTTCGTTACACTTCCATAATGTTTATACGTATCGATGAAAGGTATTTCAGCTATTAATTCATTTAAATTCATGTCAAATCACCATTTAAAAGTTCAAAAAGTTTAATGCGTAATTCATGGAGTTGATGATCAATACTTGCATCAACCCGTTCGCCATTTGTTTCGATAATGCAGCCACCATAAGATAAGTGTTGATCTGGATAAATATATATAGGTGCTTCTTGTAAAATTGGTGATAAATACTCTTCTTTTTTATGAACAACGACTTCGTATAAACTAGGATGAACATGAATTTTTATCTCTTTTCGATCCAGTGTTTCCGTGATTGCCTTCTTAATTAAGTCATTAAACTTCTCAGGCTGCTCAGAAAGTGTACAGTTTAATATTTTTTCAGCAGTCTTCAATCCAATTTCGAGTATAGTATGATCAGACCTTTCGACAGTTTGGACAAATTCCTTTCTGGCATTTTCAACTATTGTTTTTGCTAATTCAATTTGTTCTTCCATCTCTTGATACGCTTGTTCTTTCCCCAGTTGAAGACCGGTTTCATACCCTTTTTGTTTAGCTGTTTCAAAAATTTCCATCTTTTCCTCTTCTATTTTTTGTCTTTCTACTTCAATCTGCCTTTTTATTTGATCAGCGTGTTCTTTTGCCTGATTTAATATTTTTTCAGCTTCTTCTTTTGCTTTTTTTAGTTGTTCGTCGGATACGACAGGTACGTTATCTTCTTGAACTTTTGAATTTGTTCGATGATGTTGCGGTTTTAACATTCGTATAGAAATGACTTTTTCTTGTGAGTGCTCTGCAAAACTCCTCTTTATGATATTAGACAATGATATCGTCACCCCCGCCACGGGCGATGATAATCTCTCCAGATTCTTCCAGACGACGAATCACACCAACAATTCTACCTTGAGCTTCTTCAACATCACGTAAACGAACTGGTCCCATAACTTCCAATTCTTCTTGGAACGTTTCACGCATACGTGTTGACATATTTTTAAAGATCACTTCTTTCACTTCTTCACTTGCTACTTTCAATGCAAGTATGAGATCTTCATTATCACAATCACGGATAACAAGTTGAATTGCTCGATTATCTAGTGTCACAATGTCTTCAAAGACAAACATTCGTTTCTTAATTTCCTCTGCTAATTCAGGATCTTTGTATGCCAATTCTTCAAGAATTGTTCTTTCAGTAGCACGGTCAACACCATTTAATACATCAACAACAGCTTCAATCCCACCTGTTTGTGTGTAGTCAGTAGTAACGGTTGCGGAAAGTTTTTGTTCTAATATCTGTTCCACTTTATAGATGACATCAGGTGACGTACTGTCCATTAGTGCAATTCTTCTTGCAACGTCGGCTTGCATTTCCTCAGGTAGATTTGATAATATTTGTGCAGCTTGGTTTGATTCTAAATATGAAAGTATTAATGCAATCGTTTGTGGATGTTCATTTTGAATAAAGTTTAATATTTGATTCGGATCAGCTTTCCTTGCAAAGTCAAATGGTTTCACTTGTAAGGAAGATGTGAGACGATTAATGATTAAATTTGCTTGTTCTGGTCCTAATGCTTTTTCTAATATCATTTTTGCATAGCCAATCCCGCCTTGAGAAATATAATCTTGAGCCATAACAAGATTATAAAATTCCTCCATTATTTCATCTTTTTTATCTGAACTTACATTTTTTATCGTTGAGATTTCTAACGTTAGTTTTTCAATTTCATCTTCAGTTAAATGTTTATAGATCTCCGCCGACACATCTGGTCCGAGAGAAATAAGGAGGAGAGCTGCTTTTTGTTTCCCCGTTAATCCTTTTTTTGTCGCCAAAATCAACCCTCCTAATCTTGTGATAACCACGTACGCAACAATTTCGCAAATTCATCTGGTCGTTCTTTTGCCATTTTTTCTACTTGTTTTCTCCGAATAGTGTCTTCTGTTTCCTGCTGGTGTTCCATTAGGTCAGGGATGACGGTTTGCTCTTGTTCTCTTCCTTTTAAATCATAGTCATCATCGAATTCAAACTCATGATCTTCTTTTTTTCTTAATACAAAAATAAGTAAAACAATAATAATGATCACAAGAATTCCTATCACAAGGTAACCCCAGAATGGAAATTGCGATTGTTGATGTTCTATTGAATGATTATCTTGTTTACCTAGCAATTCTTGGAATGATACGGCGATTTTACTATTGATTTGCTGATCGGTTAGCTCACCGTCTACATCGCTTGTATCAATCGTTGTACGAATAATGGTGCTAAGAATATCCGTAATATCTTGTTCTACATTGGCACTTCCATCTGTGGCTTGTTCAGGTGGTTCGACTATCACTTGAATACCTAAATCTCGAATTTTATAAGGACTTTCTACAATCTCTTTTCTGATGCGGTTTACTTCATAATTAATTGTTTCTTCTGTATTTTCATATTCACCATTTTCCCTTGTTCCTTCTACGTATGTAGCACCTAAAGCGTCACCTGAATCTTCAGCTTGCGGAACACCACCTGCACCCGCATCCTCACCAGAATACGTTTCTGAAAGTCTTTGTGCACTGATTGCAATACCTTCCATATTTTCATTATCAACTGGCTCAACTAAGTTTTCTTCTCGTTTCTCTTGTGAAAAGTCAATATCAGCCGTAACGGATACGATGACCGAGTCTTGTCCCATTAACATGCCGAGCATCCGTTGTACTTCTCGTTGAATATCTTTTTCTATTTCTTTTTTCATGTTGTATTGAGATTCCAGTTGATAACCTTGGGTGTAACTTTCTCCATTTTTTAAATCATAATAATTAAAGTTCTGGTCCATTATGACGATATTATTAGTAGGTAAATTCGGGACCGATTTCGAAACTAATGTATATAAAGCTTTGATTTGATTTTCAGAAAAATTGTTTCCAGGTTCTGTCGTAATAACGATAGATGCAGAAGCTTCTTTACTTTCATCTGAAACGAAAATACTTTCTTCTGGAAGAGTAATCATAACCTTCGCATCTTTTATACCGTCAACTGTTTTTATTAAATTTGCTAATTCCGTTTGCATGGCATCAAGTTTCATTACATTAAACTCATTATCGGTCATTCCTAATCCAGCATTTTCGCTAAAAAAGGAATAATCAATACTGCCTGATTCAGGAATTCCTTGTGCAGCTAACTCCACTAACAGTGTATCTACCTGTTTTTCTGGTACTTTAATCGTCGTACCATCATTTGTAATCTGAGATGGGACACCCATACTATCCAAAGTTTCTTTTATGCTTCCCGTCTCAGCTGGTGTTAAATCACTATATAACGGGACCATCGTTGTCTTTGTCGTAAAATAGATTAGAATACCAATTAAAATCAATACACTTATTATTGAACCTAGGAGTACTGCCTTTTGTTTGTTAGTTTTGTTTTGCCAACGATCTTTAATATGATTAATATAATTTTGTACAGTCTCATTCATTTATTTCTCGCTCCGTACAGTTAAATTCTTAAATCTTGTTATTACCATCAATTCTTATAAAAACTAAGTTTAGATCTGCATTCTCATAATCGATTGATAAGCTTCAACGACTTTATTTCGGACTTGTAGTGTTGTCTCAAGCATGATAGATGCTTTCTGTGAAGCAATCATAACATCGTGTAACTGTACATTTTCACCATTTGCTAACTTTTCTGTCATTATATCTGATTGCACTTGTGCGTGATTCACTTCATTTACAGCTTTTTTTAACAAACTTGAAAATGTCTCTTGTACTTCAGATGGAGTAACTTTCTTATTTTCATTTGGCTGAATAGTACCAGATAAAGCTTGTACTGATATTGGATGTATAGCCAACTAGATCTCTCCTTTCATTTTTTGGAGACTATTTTCCGATTTCAAGAGCTTTCATTAACATCGATTTCGATGCGTTAAAAGATGTTACATTGGCTTCGTAAGATCGTGTAGCACTAATTAAATCTACCATTTCTCTTAATGGATCC
Organism: Heyndrickxia coagulans; assembly: GCA_902796085.1. Taxonomy (GTDB): domain Bacteria; phylum Bacillota; class Bacilli; order Bacillales; family Caldibacillaceae; genus Pallidibacillus; species Pallidibacillus thermolactis. The sequence goes on along the minus strand of CADBNU010000310.1, from coordinate 5,194 downwards.
ACATTTGGTAACTGTACATAACCTTCCTCATTTGCATCCGGATGTTCCGGATTAAAAACTAGTTTGAAAGGAGTTTGGTCTTCAATAATTCTCGTTACTGCAACTCCTTCAACCGCTTCAGATTTATCCATTGCTTTATTTAAATAACTTGAAAAACTTCCTTCCTTCGGTTGTAGTACAACTGTTTTTCTTTGATATGGGACCCACTCCCCATTGACATAATTTGCTCTCGTCGTATCCGCATTCGCAATATTCGAAGAAATAACGTCCATTCTTAATCTTTGAGCAGTTAATGCACTTGCTGTTATATTTAAACTAGAAAACAAAATTATTGTCCTCCTTTTATGACATTTTTCAAAGTATTAAACTTACCATTCAACCGTTCGATCATCGCATTATAGTAAATTTGATTATCCGCCAACTTCGCCATTTCTTGATCCATGTTCACACTATTTCCATTTTCATTAAATTGTACATTTCGATGTGTAATTGTTAATGATTTTGTTGAGGACTGAAATGGAATATGTTTTTCATTTGATCGCTTAGCGGTAATGCCTTTTGATAGCTCCTGATTGAAAAATTTCTTAAAAGACACCACATCTTGTGCTTTATATTGAGGGGTATCAACATTTGCAATATTATTAGAAATTGTTTTTTGTTTAAGTGCAGAATAATCTAAAGCTCGATCTAATACATGAATTGTATGTGAAAATAGACTCATCACAATCTTCCCCCGACTAAAAATATAGAAACAATTCATACTCAAATTTATTTATTACATTTTTATTACATCACTATTTTATCTAGATTAAAACTTATTGTCTATAAGATAAATGTCGAAATTTGTGGGTATTTAGTACTATTCTATGAACTTTTGGATAAATAGTCCTTAATTTTTTCATAATTAAAATAAGAAATTAGTACAATAAATTTGATATTTTTATATTTTTTTCGATATAAATCGATAAGATTCTATCTTATTTTACATCATTATATCGTTTTAGGACAGTGGGATTACAACTTTTACATTTTTTCGATTGGAATGTTCCTTTTGTAATAAAAAGGCTTAAAAGTATCTGGTAGCCTCAAGGGAATCCAACTTTATACAAATTCATATAAAAAAGACTGCTCTACTGAACAGCCTTTTGAATGACACATATTAATTTATGACAAATGGGTTACGATTTAACTTTTTCAAGCTCTTCTAGGAATTTATCATTAAGTACTTTTATAAAGGTACCTTTCATTCCTAATGAACGTGATTCAATCACACCTGCACTTTCTAACTTACGAAGAGCATTTACGATAACTGAACGCGTAATTCCGACACGGTCAGCAACTTTAGAAGCGACGAGTAATCCTTCTTTACCACCTAATTCTTCGAAAATATGCTCGATTGCTTCTAATTCACTATAGGATAAAGAACTGATCGCCATTTGAACAACCGCTTTACTACGTGCCTCTTCTTCAATTTCCTCTGCTTTTTCACGTAAAATTTCCATTCCTACAACAGTTGCACCATATTCAGCTAATATTAAGTCATCATTATTAAATTCTTCCTCTAGACGGGATAAGATTAATGTACCAAGACGTTCTCCACCGCCATTAATCGGAACAATTGTTGTCAAACCATTCGCAAATAACTCTTTATTTTCAACAGGAAATACAGTGTATTCGCTATTAATATCAAGGTTTGCTGTTGTTTCATTAATGTTGAACAAATTTTTTGTATAGTCTTCTGGGAATCGTCGTTCTTCAAGCATATTTTTCATACGCTCATTTTCAATTTGTTGTGTAATAGCAAAACCTAATAACTTTCCTCGTCTCGAAACAATATACACATTTGCTTCGATCACATCACGTAATGTTTCTGACATTTCTTTAAAGTTTACGGGATTTCCTCCTGTATTTTGTAACATCGCATTAATTTTTCTTGTTCTTGCTAATAGCTCCATTATTATTCCTCCTATTAATGTATAGACTTATTGTTGAATTTATTTCATTTTATAAAATATAACGACTTAAATCTTTATCTTGTACAATATCTTTAAGTTTTTTATCTACATATTCAGCATTAATGGTGATCGAATTATTTGGCATCTCTGGTGCTTCAAAGGATAAATCTTCCAACAATTTTTCTAAAATCGTATGTAACCTTCTCGCACCAATATTATCTGTATTTTGATTTACTTCAAATGCAACTTCTGCAATTCTTTTAATAGCATCGTCAGAAAATTCTATTTTTATACCTTCAGTTTCCAATAATGCTGTATATTGTTTAACTAGTGCATTATCAGGTTCAACAAGTATACGAACGAAATCTTCAATTTGGAGTTTTTCAAGTTCTACGCGAATTGGAAAGCGTCCTTGTAATTCAGGAATTAAATCAGAAGGTTTCGCTATATGAAACGCTCCAGCAGCAATAAATAAAATATGATCGGTTTTTACCGGTCCGTATTTCGTAACGACAGTTGATCCTTCTACTACTGGTAAAATATCTCGTTGGACACCTTCACGAGAAACATCTGCTGAATTGTTTGTACCTTTGCTTGCTATTTTATCGATTTCATCAATAAAAATGATTCCAGCTTGTTCAGCACGTTCGATCGCTTCCTGAACAACTTCGTCCATATCGATTAATTTGTTTGCTTCTTCATTGATTAAAATATTTCGCGCATCCTTAACTGGTAATTTTCGTTTCTTTTTCCTTTTCGGTATTAAGCTACTTAATGCATCTTGCATATTCATCCCAATTTGATCAACACCGGCACCTTGGAACAAATCGAACATGGATGGTGCTTGCTCTTCTACTTCGATTGTTACGATTTCATCTTCCAATTCACCAGCAGCTAACTTCTCACGAACAATTCTCCGTTTTTCAGCTTTACTTACATCTTCTTCCTCATTTTTTATATCTTCTTGATCAGAAGATGTATTACCGAACAGCATTTCAAACGGATTTTTAAAGTTCGCCTGCTTATTCGAAGACGGAACAAGCAACTCAACCAATCGACGATTGGCATTTTCTTTTGCCTTTTCTTTCACTTTTGACATTTTTGCATTTTTTACAATACGTACACTTGTCTCAACAAGATCCCGGACCATCGATTCTACATCTCTTCCAACATAACCGACTTCTGTAAATTTCGTTGCCTCTACTTTTACAAAGGGGGCATTGACAAGTTTCGCAATCCGACGAGCAATTTCCGTTTTACCAACACCAGTAGGTCCGATCATTAAAATATTTTTAGGCATGATTTCTTCACGCAATTTTTCTGGTAACAAGCTTCGACGATAGCGATTACGTAAAGCAACTGCAACAGCTCTTTTGGCTCCATTTTGCCCCACAATATATTGGTCAAGACGATCCACAATTTGACGTGGAGTTAATTCAATTGCAGCATTTTTTTCACTCATTCTTTTCACTCCTTATAGAAAAAGATCGTAAGAAGGTCAGATTTATATTTCTTCAACAATAATATTGCTGTTTGTAAACACACAAATATCAGCTGCAATCTCTAATGCTGATTTTGCTATTTCTTTTGCCGTCATTGAGTCTCCAGCATGTTGTTTAAGTGCACGTCCTGCTGCAAGTGCATAATTCCCACCGGAACCAATTGCTAAAATGCCATCATCAGGTTCAATGACCTCACCATTACCAGAAACAAGCAATAAGTTCTGATCGTCCATTACAATTAATAATGCTTCTAACTTTTGTAAAACTTTATCACGCCGCCATGACTTAGCCAATTCAACAGCAGCCCTCTGCAAATTGCCATTAAACTCCTCTAGTTTACCTTCAAATAATTCGTACAATGTAAATGCATCGGCGACTGATCCTGCAAAACCAGCCAAAACTTTTCCATTAAATAATCTTCTTACTTTTCGAGCGGTATGTTTCATAACCACTTGATTTCCTAAAGTAACTTGACCGTCACCAGCCATAGCACTTTTGCCTTTATGCTGGATGGCAAAGATCGTTGTCGCATGAAATTGTTCCATATGAATCCTCCTTTTTTAAGCACGAGGATGATGTGCCATATAAGTGTTTTTTAAATGATCTTTTGTCACATGGGTGTATACTTGGGTTGCGGAAACCGAAGAATGTCCTAAAAGTTCTTGAACCGTCCGCAAATCCGCTCCGCGATTCAAAAGATGTGTTGCAAAAGTATGTCGAATCATATGAGGATGAATGCGTTTGTTCGTACCAGCTTTTTCGATAAGTTGATTAAATATATAGCGAATACCCCTTGCTGTAAGTGGTGTTCCTTTTTGATTAACAAATACATATGGATGAACTTGACCTTTCATTAGTCTCTTACGTCCGCTATTTATATATGTATGTAAGGCTTCCTTAGCAAAATAACCAAATGGAACAAATCGTTCTTTCTTTCCTTTACCACTGACTAAAATAACAGAAGAAGAAAAATCGATATCTGACAATTTTATGCCTGCACATTCACTAACTCGAATACCAGTAGCATACATAATTTCTAACAATGCTTTATTTCGTTCACCAGAAGGTGTCGATGTATCAATCGATCGAAATAACTCTTCCAATTCCTCTTCATAAAAAAAGTCTGGAAGTTTTTTTTCCAGTTTAGGTAAAGAAACTTGAGCAAATGGGTTTGTATCTAAATAAGATTCTCGAACGAGATACTTATAGAAAGAACGAAGACTTGACACTTTACGGGAAATAGACTTTTTCGCATAACGATTTTCATATAGCTTTGTAAGGTAAATCCGCGCATCTTGATAGGTAACTGCAGATAAACTTTGTAATATTTGTTCATCCATGAACAAAAAAAAGTCTAGTATATCCTTTTTGTAACCATCTATAGTGTGCTGTGAACTGTTTTTTTCAAGTTGCAAATATTCAATAAACTCTGCGAATAAAGTGTCTCTATTCTTCAATTCTTTCACCTCATTTAAGCACTTTTAAATAATAGCACATAGTTTTGAATATTGCAATAGCAGTTCACAATATATTCATAAATTTCAGAATTGTCCTTTCTTCATTTTAACATAATATACCATTCTTTCATTATCCTTTGATATATTACAAAATTCGACAGAATTTGTCCAATAAAAAATACCTAAAAATAGGAAAAAAGAGTGAGTCCATTATCACTCACTCTTGTGGTTGTTCTTTATAATCACATTCTGTACATTGAATTTGAACACCTTTTTTAAT
>CADBNU010000309.1 GCA_902796085.1 Heyndrickxia coagulans | reverse complement strand
CTTTCGCTTGAGGTTTAATGTATGTTTAGGCTAAGTAATGATTCATTATCTTCCGAACGTAATTTTGTGTTTCTTTAAATGGGGGGATTCCGTTATATTTATCTACATTACCGGGACCAGCATTGTAAGCTGCTAATGCTAATTCTGTATTTCCATTATACCGGGATAACATCTGGGCTAAATATCTGGTACCACCCTCGATATTTTGCTTAACATCAAAAGGATTGGTAACCCCTAATCCTTTTGCGGTTGCTGGCATTAACTGCATTAGCCCTTGGGCACCTACTGAACTTCTAGCATAAGGGTTATAGTTTGATTCTTGTTTAATAACAGAGTGAATCAATTTCTCATCTATTTTATATTTACGAGCTATTTCTGTAATTTCAGCATCGTATGAAGAGGTAGGTATGTATGCTTTCTCCATTTTATTAGGTAAGCTCGGTAAAGGATTTGGCTGTTTTTCCTTAATATTTTGATCCGCTATTAGTTCGTTCATTTTATCTTGTAATATATGCTTAAACGTTAGTTCAGCCATAGGGGAACTTTTTACTGAAGAGTTAAAGTGAGAAGTCATATTCACAATAGCTTGAAGTTGAATAAATTGTTGTAAGTCTCTTATTTCCATTTGGTATTCCCCTTTCGTATATTTACTATTTTACGTTTAATTATTGAAATTGGCAATCTCTAAATATGTATCGTAAACAGTATAGGGGGATCTTTGGAAATAAAAGAAATAGATGCAATGAAGCATCTATTTCATATGAGGAGTTTTTAGTTAGTTGCTTGTTTAACACCTTGTTCTAAAGCCTGAACCATTTCTTGTTTATCTTCCGGACTGGATTGCTGCCAAATTAGTTCAAATAATACCCCTAGACCAGGTAGCATTTTTTCTTCGCCAGCTTGTATAGCGTCTACTATTGTTTCTTCTAATTGGTTTTGATCGTTATTAGAGAGATTGTGTAAAATTGCTTTACGAATATTTAGATCCATGGTGACAACTCCTTTGTTTTTTAACTATGGATAGTTTGACCAATGAATGCAATAATATGTATGATAATATGGAGAAAATCGATGAAGGATGAACGAAATGATTACTTCTGTAAAAAATGAGCAAGTTAAAGCATGGAAAAAATTACAAAAGCGAAAAGAACGGACCAATACTCAAACATTTCTTGTTGAAGGGTACCATTTATTACAAGAAGCGAAAAATAGTAATTGGGGTATAAAGGAAATTATCGTACAAGAAGGGGTAGAACTACCATCTTGGTGCGATGATTTTCACATTATTGAAGTAAGTAATAATGTATTCGAGCATATTTCTGAAACGAGAAGTCCACAAGGTATTGCAGCTATAATCGAAATGAAGAAAATGGAAGATGTTGTGGGAAAACATATCTTATTAATTGATTCGGTACAAGATCCTGGTAATTTAGGAACAATTATACGAACTGCAGATGCAGCTGGATTTGATGGGGTCATTCTTGGGAATGGTACGGTAGATTTATACAATGATAAAGTTATACGTGCAACGCAAGGATCTATTTTTCATATTCCGATATTCGAAAAGGATTTACAAAAAGTTATACCTGAATTAAAAGCAGATGGATTTTCCATATGGGCTACAGCATTAGAAGGGGCAACATTATACCATGAAGTATCAATAGATACGAAAGTGGCTATTGTTTTAGGAAATGAAGGAGCAGGCGTTAATAAAGAAATCATTAACCAAGCAGATAAAATTGTAAAGATCCCCATATATGGACAAGCTGAATCTTTAAATGTCAGTATTGCTGCAGGGATTTTGATGTATTATGCAAAGGATAGTTGCAACAAGTGAAATAATTAACTATAATGTAATAAAATACGAAAAAATGAATGAAATATATGAACGCGTCGAAAGAGTTTGATAACATTCATGAGCGTTACAGGGAGGAAATGTCTAAGACTGTGAGCATTTCCATCGTATGGAATGTTGTCCCTTCACTCTGGAGCTGACACTTGGAGCTAAACAAAATAAAAGATGTGAGTACAAAATATTTTGTTTAAAGAAAGGTGTT
>CADBNU010000308.1 GCA_902796085.1 Heyndrickxia coagulans | reverse complement strand
GGAGCAAAGGTTGGTAATAATGTCATTCTGAACACATTTTCCAACATAGAACATGACGCCGTGATTGGTGACCAATGCCATATTTCAACAGGTACGATGGTAAATGGTGACTGTAGAATCGGCAACAACTGTTTTATTGGTAGTCAATCTGTTCTTGCAAATGGTATCACTATTGGAGATGATATTATTGTTGGTGCAGGTTCTTTAGTGAGAAAGTCCATTAACGTAAAAGGCATCTATTCGGGGAATCCTGCCATTCTTAAAATCAAAACTAAATGAGCATGCTTTCAGAACGAACAAAAACAAAAATTGTCGATTCTCACAAAACCATCATCCAAACTATGAAGTTGATGGACAAGGGATTTACAAAGTCCTTATTGGTCTTTGATGGCGAACAGTTTCTTGGTATGATTACAAATGGGGATTTGCAAAGGGCAATCATAGCCAATCAACCATTCGATACAGAGATAAGATCTATCGTTGATAATTCCGGAAAAAAATATGCTCACATTTCCGACAACATAGAACACATAAAAGCCTGGATGCTTGATGTGAGGGCAGAGATGATGCCTGTTGTTGATTCTGAGGGCAAACTCGTTAAGGTTATCTTCTGGGATGAGCTATTCAACGATCAACAAAATGACAATCGGAAGAAAATAGACCTTCCTGTTGTAATTATGGCAGGAGGCAAAGGCACTCGCCTGAAACCTATCACGAACGTCATTCCAAAGCCCTTAATTCCGATAGGTGAAAAAACGATCTTGGAAGAAATCATGGATCAATTTGAGAACATCGGCTGTCAAAAATTCTTCATGTAAGTGAACTACAAGTCAGACATGATGCGATTCTACATAGAACAGCTTGAGCACCATTATGATATTGAGTTCTTTGAAGAGTCCAAGCCATTGGGGACAATAGGAAGTGTTTCGTTGCTAAAAGGCAAGCTTACGACTCCATTCTTTGTCTCAAATTGTGACATTCTTATTGACCAGGATTATCGCGATGTATATGACTATCACTTAGCCAATCATAACGATTTGACAATTGTTACTGCTGTTAAGAGTTTTAAGATTCCATACGGTGTGATTGAAACAGGCGAGGATGGATTGTTGACAGGGCTACAAGAGAAACCCGAAATCACTTATATGATTAACACAGGTGTTTATATTCTCAACCCTGAATGCATAGAAGAGATACCAGAAGGCGAGTTCTTCCATATTACACATTTGATGGAGAAAATAAAAAAACGTGGGGGGCGTATTGGTTGCTTTCCTGTTAGTGAATACGCATGGAAGGACATGGGAGATTGGAGTGAATATTTAAAAGTAGCAAAAATCATTTGAAATGGAAAACAAAAAATATAGTATTTTAATAGTTGCTCTTTATTGTTATATTGGACATGTTAGGGCTTACATAGAACATTTGAGAAAGAAAAATCCTTTAGTTGAAATCACGTTATTATCAAATTTAAGACCCGAAGCAATTCGAGAAGCCATTCCCGACACTGCTGTTAAGATAGAATGGTATGATGTACCTGAAGTAAAGAATATAAAATGGCGATGGCTTAGATTTCAGATTATAAAGTATAGACAAGTAAGCTTCTTTTACAATTTTAGCAAAAATAGAAAATACGACATTGTCAATGTTCATTTTGCAAATAGATATATGTCATATGTATATAAATATTTGCGAGCGATGTCACGAAATATTGTAATGACTCCGTGGGGTAGCGACGTGTTGAGAATACCAAAAAAACATTTAAAACAATTGTCTTACTTGTATAAAAACTCAGATTATATTTTTTCGTCTCTGGATATTCCACTCGGAAAAAAAATATTGCAGGAGTTTAAGGTGAATCCCCAAAAGATGGTAGGCAACTTTTGGGGTACAAACGCTGTGGATTATGCAATAAAGAAGGGAGATTCCATATCTCAGGAGGAATCAAAACGGAGATTTGGATTGACTGGTCGGTATGTTATTACCTGCGGCTATAATCGACAAGAGTCTCAACGACATAAAGTGATCATTAAAGCAATAGATCAAGTTAGAGGACAATTACCCGAAAATTTGACATTGCTTTTTCCCATGAACTATGGGTCATTACGAGCAAAATATGTGGAGGATGTTGAGATGGAATGTAAGAAAAGAAGTATTCATTCAGTGTTTATTACAGATTACCTCTCTGAAGAAGATCTATACAAATTGAGAAAAGCAACAGACATGTTTGTACATGTGCAAACAACTGATGCAAATTCAGGCTCTGTACAAGAATATATTCTCTGTAACAAGAAGATTGTGCATGGTTCATGGATAAAATATGAAATAATGGAATCGTTTTCTCCTCTGTTTTATTTCCCTGTTGACAATTTGAACAATCTAGGTGAAGTAATAGTCAAAGCATACAAATCTGACAATATAGCAATTCCACAAGGTGTCATAGATTGTGTAAAGAATAGTGGATGGGAAAGCAAGTCAACCAAAATGAATGATTTTTTTATGTCAATAGTTTAATTATTGAATGTCAAAGAACTCAAAACAGTATTTAGACCAAACTATATGAATAATTCAATTGAGTTTAAGGTTCGAATAAACTGCATGACATTTAACCATGCACCATATATTATGGATGCAATGAATGGTTTCTGCATGCAGCAGAGTACATTCCCATATGTAGCCATCATTGTTGATGATGCATCAACAGATGGAGAGCCCGAAATCATTAATCGTTATCTTCAAGATTATTTTGACTTGGAAGACAAAGGCATTGTACGTAACGAAGAGACAGATGACTATGTGATGACCTTTGCTCGGCATAAAAAGAATCAGAACTGTTTTTTTGCAGTATTTCTGCTAAAGTATAACCATTATAGTAAAAGTAAAGAAAAATGGCCTTATTACATAGAGTTTGCAAAAGCTCCATTATATATCGCACTTTGTGAAGGTGATGATTATTGGATTGACCCATTGAAACTGCAAAAACAAGTGGGGTTCATGGAATTGCATCCAAACTGCACAATGACTTGCTCTCGGACAAAACTATTCTCTGAGAATCGGCAAAAATATATTGGTGAAACATTTTGTTATAAAAAAGATAGAGATGTTGACATTAAAGATGTAATCTATAGAACCGGTCTCTTCATTTCAACTCCATCAATTATTTATAGAGCTGTTTTGGGAAACAATTATCCTGAGTATTGCAGGAATTGTGCTGTTGGTGACTATCCATTGCAAATATACGCTGCTTTACATGGCAAAGTGAGATATTTCAACGATCCCATGGCTGTCTATAGGACCGAAAACTCACTATCATGGATGGGAAAGCAGGATTGGCTCCGTGTTTCAGACGCAAGATTGAAAGTATTACAAAGCGAAGTAAACATGATGAAAGGCTTTGCTAATGAATACCCCCAATATAGAGATTTATTTGAGAATAAAATAGCAGAGTTCATTAACGAAGGTATTCCAACTTGGCGTTCAAGCAGAAAAGATAGAAAAAAATACATGGATTTTTTTGCTTCTGACATTAAGAATTATTCATGGCGTTGGAAAATCGATAAAATGATTAGGCTCACAAGAATTCCAAGGCTCAGAAGATATTACGAAAGATTTATTCTGAAAGATTACAATTACCACAAAATATCATATTGAATTCTTATGAAGAAAGTCATCACATACGGAACCTATGACCTTCTGCATCAAGGGCATATCAATCTGCTTAGACGTGCAAAGGCTTTGGGTGATTACCTGATTGTTGGTGTCACAAATGATAATTTTGATCGAGAACGAGGTAAACTGAATGTAAAGAACAACGTTCTTGAACGTGTGGAAGCTGTTCGTGCAACAGGTTTTGCAGACAAAATCATTATTGAGGATTATGTAGGACAGAAAATTGATGACATTCAGAAATATGATGTGGATATTTTTGCAATAGGTTCTGATTGGGATGGCCAATTCGACTATCTGAATGAATACTGTAAAGTCGTATATTTACCTCGTACAGAAGGCATTTCTTCAACAATGCTCAGAGAAGAAATCCAACAAGATGTAAGAATAGGTGTTGTTGGATGTGGACGCATAGCGAAACGTTTCATCCCGGAAACAGATTTTGTTAGTGCAGCAAAAATAGAATCATTTTACGACATACAACACTGCAGAGCTAATGAAATGGCAACGGAATATAATGTAAAGCATGTTGCCAAAAGCTATCAAGAATTAATTGAAAAGGTAGATGCTGTCTATGTTGCTACTCCACATCTCAGCCATTATGAACTTACCAAAGAGGCATTAGAGAAGAAGAAACATGTGCTTTGCGAAACACCATTAGTGTTGAAAGGAGAACAGGCAAGAGAACTGTTTGAACTGGCTGAAAAAAATGGTGTGATACTACTTGAAGCAAACAAAACTGCGTACTCTCCAGCATTCAACCATCTGATTTCTATGGTAAAGAGTGGATTAATCGGAGAAATAGTAGATGTGGATGCCAGTGAATCAAAACTTTGGGGTGACAAATTCACACGAGAGCTTGATCCAGAACAAGCAGGAGGGTCTATGTATGAATTGGGTTCATACCCTTTACTACCTATCATCAAACTGATGGGGATAAACTATGAGACGGTTCAGTTATATTCTCGTTTGCAAAACAATGTGGATATCTATACAAAAGGTGTGATTCATTACCCAAAGGCTGTTTGTTCTTTTAAACTTGGATTGGGTGTGAAGACTGAGGGAAATTTGGTAATATCTGGTACAAAAGGTTATGCATACGTTCCATCCCCTTGGTGGTTGACAGATTACTATGAGTTCCGTTTTGAGGACCAAAACAAAAACAAGAAATTCTTCTACAAATGGGATGGAGAAGGTTTGAGATATGAAATACAGGAATTTATATCATGCATCGTTAATAAAAGATTTGGTTCTGCCAAACTAAGAAATAAAGAGAGCATTTGCATGGCTGATATTATGCAACAATTTGGGGAACGCAAAAATTTTATAGAAATATGAAAGAAATGACTTTAAAAGAGGT
>CADBNU010000307.1 GCA_902796085.1 Heyndrickxia coagulans | reverse complement strand
GAGTTGCCAAGATACCTGGTGATTTAAAAGCTTTACCTACGAATTTAGAAATTGGAGAAATAAATAATTCTGATTTTTCATTTGAATATGGGAATATCTTAGGAAATTTAGTAAGGTCTTTTGGATTTAATGTGAATTTTGCTCCTGTGCTTGATATTAATAGCAATCCAAACAATCCAGTTATTGGTGATCGATCATTTGGAAATAATCCTGATCTCGTTAGCAAGTTAGGCATTCAAACGATGAAAGGCATTCAGGATGAAAATATTATACCTACAATAAAACATTTTCCTGGTCATGGCGATACGTCCGTAGATTCACATTTGGAACTTCCTGTTGTTAATAAAACATTAGAAGAGCTGGAAGCACTTGAGTTAATTCCCTTTGAAAATGCAATTAATGAAGGTGCAGATATGGTTATGATTGCTCATATTCTACTACCAAAATTGGATGAAAAATTTCCTTCCTCGATGTCAAAAGTAGTCATTACCGAACTTTTAAGAGAAAAATTAGGATTTTCAGGAGTCGTGATTACAGACGATATGACGATGGAAGCTATAACAGATCATTATGATATTGTTGATGCAAGCGTAGAGTCCATTAAAGCTGGAACTGATATTATTATGGTTGCCCATCATTATGAAAATATCATAAAGGTGATCTCATCATTGAAAACCGCAGTTGAAGCGGGAGAAATATCAGAGGAAAGAATTGATGAGAGTGTGACAAGAATCCTTAAATTAAAAAGGAAGTATAAAATTGATAATTCCTCTGTTCATGAAGTAGACATTCATGATCTTAATCAACAGATTGAAAATGTTTTAAATAAATATATGAATTAATCAGTTACAAAAAAGTGACCGAAAAAAACGGTCACTTTTTATAATATTTTATTACATTGGAATTAAGTAGGATCACTTCAAGAAATGGATTTAAAAGTATAATAATTACGATGATAATGGATACCAAAAATCCGTTCAATTTTTGTACTTGCTTTAGAGTATGAAAATTAACCTCAATATGCAGCACAAGTTGTGGTAATGTCGTCAATCTTTAGTGTAATAATAGTCACAACGGTCATCTATTTATCAAAGATATGGTTTTATATGGATAGAATCAATATGATTGTTGTTTATTTTACCATCTCCAATTGCGTTAAGATGGCGTATAGCGATGGTTTATTAATCGTGTTATGATAAAGACAACATCATGTAAGGAGACTGAATAATGAAAATATCTATATTATATGAGGATAATCATCTGTTAGTAGTGGAAAAGCCAATGAATGTGCCGGTGCAGGAAGATAACAGTGGTGATCCAGATTTATTAACCATTTTAAAAGAAGATATAAAAATTCGTTACAAGAAACCTGGTAATGTTTACTTAGGGCTCGTTCATCGCTTAGATCGTCCTGTTGGCGGTGCGCTCGTATTTGCAAAAACGTCCAAGGCGGCTTCAAGATTATCGGATATGCTTCGTAGAAATGTAATTGAACGAAAGTATTTAGCAGTCGTTCATGGAACACCAGATCAAGAAAAAGGACAACTTGTACATTATCTCTTGAAGGATAAACGGAGAAATAAAGTTTCGGTTGTCTCACGTGATCATCCAAAGGGGAAAAAAGCAGTGCTCGATTATGAAGTATTAGATACGAAAGAAGGATTATCTCTTTTATCCGTAAAATTACATACTGGTCGACCACATCAAATTCGTGTGCAACTGTCTCATATTGGACACCCAATATTTGGTGACCAAAAATATGGTCAACATTTAACAAAACCTGGCCAGCAAATAGCATTATGGTCCTATTCACTTGAACTTGAACATCCGGTGAGAAAAGAACCGCTTCGGACAATTAGTACCCCACCTAAAAGAAAACCTTGGGATATGTGGGAATTTGTATAAATATATATCCATATCCTTTTACGAAAGGGCAACATATAGGAAACCCTGTACTATCCTATATCATGTTGAATGGGGAATTATAAAAAAGGTACCTCTTTATTATGATTGAGGTACCTTTTGTAAGATTATTTCGTATAATTATCAAAATAGCCTTGAATATAAATAACCGGTGTTCCTTTATCTCCACTACCTGAAGTTAGATCGGATAAAGATCCAATTAAATCTGTTAAACGCCGTGGAGTTGTTCCTTGTGATTCCATTGAACCAACAAGGTCTTCTTTTTTATTTTGAATGTATTCGGCAATTGCTTTTTGCAGCTCTTCCCCTTTTAAATGAGGGAAATTATTATCTGCTAAATATTTTAATTTAATTTCATTTGGGGTGCCTTCAAGACCAGAAGTATATGCAGGAGATACGACAGGGTCAGCCAGTTCCCAAATTTTACCTGCAGGATCTTTAAAAGCCCCGTCTCCATAAACCATTACTTCAACCGTCTTACCAGTGGCAGTTTTTAACTTTTGTTGAATATCTTCAACAATCGGTTGACAATTGTTTGGAAAAAGTTTAATTGTTTTCTCTGTTGCTTTATTAGAACCAAGTAGGCCATAGGCTTCGTTAAATCCACTACCATTAACCGGTTTATTTAAAAGATCATCTAAACCATAAACTGTTTCGGCTCCACTATTTTTCAAGATCCGTTTCGTACGATGACGAGAATGGATGTCGCATGCTAGCACGTGTTTTGTAAATTGTAAAACTGTCTTAGCATTATTAGAGAAAATAATTTCGCATGTTGCCCCTTCTTCTTCAATAATACTACGATAATATTCAATATAGTCTACACCTGTAAATGGATGTTTTTGATAACCAAAGTGTGCACGGAATTCTTTTTCTGTTAAAACATCTGTCCACGGATTAATACCTTTCTCATCAAGTGCATCAATGCTAACTAAATGGTTACCAACTTCATCTGATGGGTAACTTAACATTAAAACAATTTTTTTAGCGCCTTTCGCAATTCCTTTTAAGATTAACGAGAAACGGTTACGACTAAGAATAGGGAAAATAACACCTATTGTTTTATCTCCATATTTTGCTTTTATATCTGTAGCAATATCATCCACAGAAGCATAATTTCCTTGAGCACGAGCAACGATAGACTCAGTGATCGTTACGATATCCCGATCGTTAATTGAAAATCCTTCAGTTTTAGCTGCATTTAAAACAGTATCAACAACAATTTGTTCAATGTCGTCACCTTGATTAATGATGGGTGCACGTAAACCACGTACTACGGTTCCAACTGCTCTTTCCAAATGAATCGCTCCTTGAATTTAATTATAGTTTTTAACATTAACATCAAGAAAGTTTTTAACTAATGGACATAGTTTATCCTTTCTTATGTTATGTAATGTTTTCTTACAATACTTACTATACTTTGAAAACGGATATTAGTAAAATTAATAATAGTAATATCAGATATAAGGGGGACTTATATGTTAGGGAAATTAGATTTGTATCGAATTTTTAACACTGTCAGTAGATGTAAGAGTTTCTCCGAAGCTGCAAGAGAATTGTATATGACCCAATCTGCTGTAAGTCAAGCAATCTTTAAATTAGAAAAGGAACTCGAAATACAACTTTTCCATCGTACTCCTAGAGGTATTGAACTTACAAATGAAGGTAAGTTATTACAGGAACATATCCATTCTGCTTTAGCCATCATTGATGTTGCGGAAGACAAACTTCTTGAATTTAAACGTCTAAAAACCGGTGAATTGCGTATTGCTGTTGGCGATACAATTTCACGTTACTATTTATTGCCATATTTAGAGGAGTTTCATTTTAAATATCCTGGATTAAAACTAACCATTATTAATGGAACAACATCAGAAATTTGTACATTTATTAAATCTGGACAAGCGGATTTAGGCATTTGTAATTTACCGATTAACGATGATCAGCTTGAAATTATCCCTTGTAAAGAAATTCAAGATATTTTTGTTTGTGGAGAAAAATATAAACGACTAGCAGAACATACAATCAGTTATGAGGAATTGATGAAATTACCACTTATTTTTTTAGAGAAAAATTCAAACTCGCGTATGTATGTTGAAAACTTTTTTAAAAAGCAAGGTTTGCAAATCTCCCCTTCTTTTGAATTAGGATCTTATGATTTACTTCTTGAATTTACCAAAATTAATTTAGGTATCGCTTGCGTTATTAAGGAATTCTCCAAACGTTATTTGGATAAAGGTGAATTATATGAGTTGAGACTCGAAAAAGATATCCCGAAACGGAGCATCGGTATTTGTTATTTAAAAAATGTTCCCCTATCGCATGCAGCTAAACGTTTTGTCAAAAGACTCAAACAAATATAATTGAAAAGGGGATTTTAAAAGCTCGTTTTGAGACTATGTTAAAATACTATCAAGATTGTTCACTCTAGATTGAGTATTAAAGAGGAATAGTTCATATTTTAAAGAATAAAAATGCTAATATACAGATGATTAGACACGGAAAAAATAAAATTTGAATTGGGTTAGAAAGAAGACGTACGATTTTTCTACTTAAATTACAAATTTTTATTGCTTTTTCCTCATTTTTCACAAAAACTTCATAAAACTTTCAAAAAGGAGAAAACTATTTTATAATTATAGTAAAAATATTTTAGTATATAAATATTTTAATATTTAAACAGTAGTGTTACACTAAAAACTGTGAGTTGAAAGTCGCACTAATAAGGTTTGACAAAGGTTTATCTTATTTAAAGTCATTCATTCTTACATTCTATTTATTAAAGTTTATTTTTGTACGTCTTTGTTATAGCGCTTACATTTTTTGAAAATCTTAGGGGATAAGGGGAACGATAAAATGAGTGATACACAATCGAAGTCAGATGTTATTTTGATTGGCGCCGGTATCATGAGTGCAACATTGGGGACATTTTTTAAGGAATTAGCACCGGACTGGAGTATTAAAGTTTTTGAAAAACTAGATAAACCTGGTAAAGAAAGTTCGAACGTTTGGAACAATGCTGGAACAGGGCATGCCGCGTTATGCGAATTAAATTATACTCCGCAGAAACCGGACGGTTCAATTGATATTACAAAAGCAATTAATATAAACCAACAATTTGAAGTTTCGAAACAATTTTGGTCTTATTTAGTGAAAAATAACTTAATCCAAAATCCGCAAGATTTTATTCGTCCGTTGCCACATATGAGTTTAGTGCATGGCGAGAGTAATGTGCAATTTTTAAAAAAACGATTTGAACTATTATCTAAGAATCCTTTATTTGCAGGAATGGAGTTTTCAGATGATCCGAAAAAGATAAAAGAATGGGTTCCGCTTATTATGGAGGGACGCACGGACAATGAACCGATAGCAGCAACGAAAATTGACTCAGGTACTGATGTAAACTTTGGTGCTTTGACAGAATTCTTAATTCAAAATATACAAAGTCAAGGTGCAGAAGTACATTACAATCATCATGTGAGCAATATTAAACGCTTAAGTGACGGTTCTTGGGAACTAAAAGTGAAAAATCTTACAAATGGTGATGTCGAATACCATCAGGCGAACTTTGTATTTATTGGAGCTGGTGGTGCAAGTATTCATTTGTTACAAAAGTCAGGAATTCCAGAAGGCAAAGGGATTGGAGGCTTCCCGGTTAGTGGACTATTTTTAGTTTGTAAAAATCAAGAGATTGTTGAACAACATCATGCTAAAGTGTACGGAAAGGCAAAAGTTGGTGCTCCACCAATGTCAGTTCCACACTTAGATACACGTTATATTGATGGTAAAAAAGCATTGTTGTTTGGACCGTTTGCTGGATTCTCACCAAGATTCTTAAAAACAGGCTCATTATTTGATTTACTTGCATCGGTGAAGCCACATAACTTCTTAACATTATTAGCATCTGCCGGAAAAAACTTTGCATTAGTTAAATATTTAATACAACAATTATTGTTAACGAAAGAAAAACGGATTGAGGAATTGCGCGAATTTATTCCTGTAGCAAAATCTGAGGATTGGGATATTGTGATTGCTGGTCAACGTGTGCAAATTATTAAAGATACAGAAGCCGGTGGAAAAGGTACGTTACAATTTGGTACGGAAGTTATTAGCGCAGCTGACGGATCGATTGCTGCACTATTAGGAGCTTCTCCAGGTGCTTCGACAGCTGTTCACATTATGCTTCAAGTGATAGAAAAATGTTTCCCACAATATTTAAACGAATGGGAACCAAAAATAAAAGAAATGATCCCTTCTTATGGCGCATCATTAATTGATAATCTTGATCTTTTACGTGAAGTTCAACAGTTAACAAATGAAGTACTACGGTTAACGGATGTTGATGTGGATAAAGTGAAAGTGACGGAACACGGTGATAAACAACCAGCCTTTAATTAATATTTTCTTTGGGAATGTTAAATGAGCTGCTGTGGGCAGCTCTATATTTTATTCATTATAATAAAGAGGCTAGCATGTATTGCTAGCCGATTTCTGTCTGACATGAATAGTTTATTCAAAAATATAACTAATTACATCTAGTGCTTGATCGATTGTTTCCACTGTTACATTTGCTTTGTTAGAAAGCTCTTTTAATGGGTGAATTAAAGATTCTGGTCGTATAATAATTGTTGGTTTGTTTAACGCAATGGCAGTACTTGCATCCATTGCTGTGTTCCATTGTTTATATTTTTCACCAAATAAGGCAATAACAATATCTGCTTTGTTCATTAGCACTTGTGTTCTAAAGTTATTAATGTCCGATGCCGCATCGTCCTTATAAAGTTTCCCTGGTTGTTCCCCAAAAATTTCATTTCCAATATTATCTGAACGGTCATGGTCGGTTTGTGGCCCAACAAATGTAAGTGGTAAATTTCGTTCTTGTGCCTTT